>JAZRGE010000020.1:0-4806 GCA_045644025.1 Acutalibacteraceae bacterium
AAGGAAGGCAAAAAGAGAATGCGCCAGTTTGGCTCGGTGGAGATCCCCTCCGAAGCATTTATGGCGGTTCTCAAGCTGGACGAATAGTCTGCATTTATTTTCCACATCATTTTCCCGCATCTGCGGAAATAATATTTTTAAGGAGCGAATAAAATGGAACAGGAATACAATCCCGATATTCTCACATTGACCGATGAGGACGGCAAAGAATTTTCCTTCGAGTTGCTGGATAGCATTGAGACCGAAGACGGTCGCTACGTGGCATTGATGCCCACCTATCAGAGCCCCGAGGAGCTGCTTACCGATAACGGCGAGCTTGTTATCCTTAAGGTTACAGAAGTGGACGGCGAGGATATGTTTGAAGAGATCGACGACGATGACGAGTACGACACCATTGCCGATTGCTTTATCGACAGATTGCAGGATCTCTTTGAAATTGATGCCGACTAATTGACTTTTTCCTGCGCATCTCGTGTACAGCGGCTATATAACCCTACAAGTTATCTAAAGGGAGCCCGGCTCGGCCGGCAGGTATGCAGGCCTCCCGCCTTTGGCGGACGTTGGAAGCTCGAAACCGATCGGAGGGCACCCACCTGCCTTTAGCAGGTTATCATCAGCCGCACTCTGCGCATTTTTGCGCAGATTACGGATGCGCGGGATTTTATTTGGCAAGAAAAAAGCCGAGTTCAAACGAACTCGGCTTTTTATTATTTTTCAAATTGGGCGTAGCGCTCCTTGAATTTTTCCTTATAGGGTGTGTCCGGATCCAGCACACAGAAGGTGTGAACCGCCGTGCCCTTCACAAACACGTTGTAGTCTCCGTATCGCTGGGTGAGCAGCTTATGATAGCCTGCGGGGCAGGATATTGTAGTATCCTCAAAGGGCAGCTCCACAGTCTCTTCGAAAAGAGATTTATCCCAAATGAATTTATCCGCGTTGCCATAGAATCCGATAAGGCCGAATTTTTTGGAGCGGCGGAACATTTTAAGCACCTTCCAGCTAAAGGCAGCAATGCCCTTGTAGCCCGAAAAACGGCTTAAAATTTTCCACCTGCCAATGCACTTTTTCTCCCAATCATTGGGGGTGTAATCAGCCCGAATCTTTTTTTTGCAGAGTGCCACGTAGCCTGCCGTGGCACCGCTGTGATATGTGCCCAGAACATCCTGCAGCTTCTTGCACAGCTTATTGGGAGCGGCATCGGTCATCGGGAAGATATCCACAAAAATGCCGCAGTTATACTCGGGGGAAAAGGTGAAGGTGTTGTATTCAAACTCGGTGCAGGATGTTGCCCTTATATCGCGCACTCGTGCAATACCGATATTCATTCCGTCCTGCGTGGAAAAATGCTGAAAACGGTAGTAGTCGGGCAGCTCCGACTGCACCACCTTAGCAAACTTCTCGTAATCGGCGGTGGGCATACCAATATCAATATCATCGTCCCAGGGAATAAAGCCCTTGTGGCGCACAGCACCAAGCAGAGTACCCTCGATTGCATAATAAGTTATGCCGTGCTTTTTGCAGATGCGCTGGATTTCCTTTAGAATATCCAGCTGGGCGGCCCAAAGCTTTTTGGCTTCTTCGCTCACCAAATGGCCGCATCTTTCTTCGGCGCAAAGGGATATCATTCCGATCACTCCTCATCTTTTTCTTCATTATAATCACTCCGCCGAATTAAGTCAATAAAGGGAGAAAAAATGTCCTTTGTTACCCGAAAAGTGTCTATTTTTGCTCAAAGGTGAAAAGTGCTTGACTTTTACCGATAGGCAGGAGTATAAAGAAGGTGAAAAAGGGCTTAAAGCCATAATTTTCTCTTTTGTGGGAGGATCTGTTATGAAATTAACCGACATGATTATTCCGAAGGCAATGCAGCTTGTGCTGGATGATTTCGGCTGGTTTTACGGCCGCGACGTGCGCGACCAAGGCGGCCCCGCTCGCGCAGGCTTTCCGCGAGAAATGGAAATTGAAGACTACGAAATGATGAACGAGCTCGGCAAAGCCATTAACCAGAGGGTTATGGGTATGTTTGTTGTTGGGGAATGGGATAGAGAAGGCGTGCTTGCCGACGTGCCCAATTCTTCCTGGGCAGCCAAGAATTGGAAGGGTTCTCGTTGGTACAACGAAGAAAAAGCCAAGAAGATCGTTGAACTATACAACAACAGCGAAAATCTGGAGTGGGGTGTTCACGGCCTGCTGCACGACGTTTGGGATAAAAACGGCGCCCTGCTTGGCGGCGGAGAATATTTTCCCTTTGAGGGCGAAACACCCACAGGCAAAAGGCTTAATCCAAGCGAAGAATATCTGCGCTCCCATCTGGATGCATATTTCAAGATTTACGATACCATCGGCTTCAAGGATAGGCCTCGTGCCTTCACCGCCCCCTGCGGCGGCAAGACTGCCCTTATAAGCGATATTTTTGCCAAGACTCTTAAGAGCTACGGCCTTACCTACTGGCACAACACCTTCGAAGTCACACCTGATGGCGGCGAAGTTCACTTAGGCGACCATTATGTTAAAGACGGCACTTCGGTGATCCGAGCCGCCTACGTTCTCTGCTTATGGGAGACCTACGATCTTGATCCCGATTCCCTGCCCGACGTGACCTATGAAACAGGCGGCCTTGTGGCAGGCCATTGGCCCAATATTCTGCGCTTCCCGCCCAAAAAGAGCAAGGAAAATCTTGCTGCCTGGATAGATTTCTTTAATCGCAATGCCGAGATCTTCGGCAATATGATTTCCCGCGATATCGCCTTTGCACACAAGCAATATCACTATGCTATGCACAGCAATATCGCCGAGGCCGACGGTGGCGTGACGATCGATCTCACCGAAGCCGACAGGCTCAACCCCTTCGATGAAGTGGCTCCCCTTTATCTGAGCATAAAAAAGGGTGTGGGAGAGCCCGAGATCATGGGCGGCGAAGCCAAGATCTACGAAGAAAAGAATGATTTCATCACCTACGAAATAAAGCGCGACGGTTCACATATTATCACCGTGAAATAAAAGGAGACGTAGACTATGAAAAAAGAGAACTTCATTCTGCCGAAAACATTGCAACTTTGCTTAGACGACGTGGGTTGGATGTATGGCCGAGACGAGCGCGATTGGGGCGGCCCTGCACGCACGGGCTTCCCCCGCTACCACGCCGTGGAAGACTATATGATGATAGAAGAGCTGGGCAACGCTCTTAATATGAAGGTTACTTGTATGTTTGTGATCGGCGAGTGGGACAGAAAAGGCATCCTTGCCAACGTGCCCAACGCCACCTCTGCAGGCAAGAACTGGAAAGGCTCTAAATACTATAGCGAAGAAAGAGCCAAACAGATGTTTAATTACATCCAAAAGTGCAGCCACATCGAGTTTGGTGTTCACGGACTTATGCACGATATTTGGTCGGAAGACGGAAAATATTGGGGCGGCGGTGAATTTTTCCTGCCGAAGGACGGCAAGCGCGAAACACCTGCCGATCAGCTTGATCTGGGCAGCGATGAGCATCTTAAAAAGCATTTCGATGCCTTTTTTGAGATATACAACGATTGGGGCTTTAAGGTGCCCATCATCCACTTTGCTTCCCCCTGCGGCGGCCGCGATGCTTTAGTGGAAGGCCGAATGACTAAAATGCTGGCTTCCTATGGTATCCGCTTCTGGCATAATCATTTTTGGGTGAACGAAAAGGGCGAAAAGATTTCCACCGCCAACACCATGGTGCAAAACGGTGTTATCTGCCACGAAAAGGGCTTTGTAGTCTGCCCCTGGGAAGGCTACGATATAGATCCCGATATGCTGGCCGATATTAAATACGAAGAAGCAGGCATTTTAAGCGCCCATTGGCCCAATATCCTGCGCTATAATCCCAAGAAGAATCTGGATAATCTGGGGGCTTGGGTGCGCTATTTCCGCCGCCAGGCCGAAAGGTTTGGCCTTATGCTCTCCCGCGGCACGGAATTTGCCCACTATCAGCAGCTTTATGCCAATATGGCCAAGGTGGAAGAGCAGGGCGATGCTTTGGTGATCGATCTCACAGAGGCAGACGCCGCCTTCCCCTTCGGCGAAAGGCCGCCTGTTTATGTGAGCATTAAGAAGGATGCAGGCAATGTGGAATTCATCGGCGCCGAAGCTGTAGTTTACGAAGAAAAGAAGGATTTTATCAACTACGAGCTCAAGCGCACCGATTCGGCAATCATCACTATTAAATAATCAAAGAGCCTACCCGCTTAGGGTAGGCTTTTCTGTTTTCTTGACTTATCCCCCTAAAATATGGTATAATGCAAATGGCACCGCAGGTGCCATAATAAAGAAAGGGGGCTGTTTACTATGCATCTTAAATGTTTTGTTTCTTTGGTTTCGCTCATGGTATGTTTAACACTATTGATTTCCGGATGTGCTGAAAAAAAGCAGATTATTCAAACGAAGGCTGGTTATGTTGCGGGTTATACAGCAAAGGATGTAAAAGACAACATACAAGTTGTGAGAAAATCAAAAGAAATTCAGGGAGTACAAATATATAGTTTTAATCGTATGTATGAACCGGACAGGATAGTTAACATTAGCTGTGATGATCAAAGTATACTTAACGATTTTCATAATTGGTATAGCAAATTAAAAGTTAGAAAAGTAGAACCTTCCCCATATACGGCTATGACAGGTGGCGAGCCAATACAAATAAGTATTGTTGTTGACAATGAAAATTTATATATGGGCTGTTATGTATGGGGCGGATTGTTCTATGTTATATCGGAGTCACAGCCATATGAGATACTAGAGATCTCTGCGGACAAAGAAGGCATGAGCAAAGAGTTGTATGATTTA
>JAZRGE010000021.1:0-8051 GCA_045644025.1 Acutalibacteraceae bacterium
TTATGCTTTTATCTTCTGCGCTCTTTAATTTCTTCGGTGATGTAGGCCAAAAATTCATCGGCCGACATAGCACCCATATCGCCGTTCTTACGGGAGCGAACCGATACAGTGCCTTCTTCCACTTCCTTATCACCCAGCACAAGCATATAGGGGATCTTTTCCAGCTGTGCCTCGCGGATCTTGAAGCCGATCTTTTCGCTGCGATAATCTCCGCTGGCGCGAACTCCTGCGGCCTCCAACTTCTTTACGATCGCCTCAACAGCATCAGCGGCACGATCGGTGATGGGCAGCACCCTAACTTGTTCGGGGGAGAGCCAGGTGGGCAGGGCACCTGCATATTTTTCGATAAGCAGAGCCAGAGTGCGCTCGTAGCAGCCCATAGACGTGCGGTGAATGATATAGGGCAGCTTCTTCTGGCCGTCGGCATCGGTGTAGTACATACCGAAGCGCTGGGCAAGGAGCATATCTATCTGGATTGTAACGAGGGTGTCTTCCTTGCCGAAAACGTTCTTGATCTGGATATCCAGCTTAGGACCGTAGAAAGCGGCTTCATCGATACCCACGGTGTATTCCACGCCAAGATTATCAAGAATCTTGCCCATAAGCTCCTGAGCTACGTTCCACTGCTCGGCGGTGCCTTCGTATTTGGCGGTATTGTTGGGATCCCACTGAGAGAAACGGTAGGTGCAGTCTTCTTTAAGGCCCAAAGTATCCAGCATGTAGTTGGCAAGCTCCAGGCAGCCCTTGAATTCTTCTTCAAGCTGATCGGGGCGAAGCACCAGGTGGCCCTCCGAAATTGTGAACTGGCGCACGCGGGTAAGACCGTGCATTTCGCCGCTTTCTTCGTTGCGGAAAAGGGTGGATGTCTCGCCTAAGCGCATAGGAAGCTCTCTATATGAGCGGGGCTTATTAAGGAATACCTGATACTGGAAGGGGCAGGTCATGGGGCGGAGAGCAAAGCACTCTTTTGTTTCATCGTATGGGTCGCCCAGAATGAACATGCCATCCAGATAATGATCCCAGTGACCGGATATTTTATAGAACTCTCTCTTGGCCATAAGGGGAGTTTTGGTGAGAAGATATCCGCGCTTTTGCTCTTCGTCCTCAACCCATCTTTGCAGAGTTTGAACGACTCTTGCGCCTTTAGGAAGAAGAATGGGAAGACCCTGACCAACAGTATCCACGGTTGTGAAGAGCTCCAGTTCGCGGCCGAGCTTGTTGTGATCGCGTTTCTTGGCTTCTTCCAGCATGGTGAGATGCTCTTCCAGCATAGAAGCCTTGGGGAAGGATGTGCCGTAGATTCTCTTGAGCATCTTGTTGTTGGAATCGCCCTTCCAATAAGCGCCGGTGCAGGATGTGAGCTTAAATGCCCTCACGGCACCTGTGGAGAGCAGGTGAGGGCCTGCACAGAGATCGCAGAAATCGCCCTGAGTGTAGGTGCTGATTTCAGCATCTTCGGGCAGATCTTCAATGAGCTCAACTTTGTAGTCTTCGCCCCTGCAGGCAAAGTATTCCAAAGCATCCTTGCGGGAAAGAACATTCTTTTCCAGTTTGAGATCGGCCTTCACAATGGCCTTCATTTCCTTTTCAATAGCTTCTAAAGCAGCGGTATCGAAATTCTCTTCGATATCTATATCGTAGTAGAAGCCGTTCTCAATAGCGGGGCCGATGGCCAGCTTGGCGGCAGGGTAAAGATTCTTCACAGCCTGAGCCAGGATATGAGAAGCGGTGTGGCGGAATGCCCAGCGGCCATCCTCATCATCGAAGGTGAGGATAGAAAGCTCACAATCCTCTGTGATAGCGGTGCGCAGATCGGCACGCTGGCCGTTGATGGCAGCGGCGCAGGCAACACGCAGCAGACCTGCGGAAATCTGACCTGCGATTTCGGCAGCGGTGGTGCCGCATTCTACCTGGATCACGGTGCCGCCCTTTAATGTAACGTTAATCATAGTCTTTCCTCCTAAAAATAAAAAAACTTCATCCCTAAAAAAGGGATGAAGTACAAACTCCACGGTTCCACCCTAATTGCATTCCGAAGAATGCCACTCAAAACTCCTTAACGCGGAAAACGGCCTGCCATTTCCTGCAGGCTGCTCGGGGGCGGTGTTCCGTTTGCTTGTTCTTTCAGGCGGCTTTCAGCCTATCGACCGCCATTCTCTGCGAAAGCTTTGGGCAGGACTTCCCCTTCAGCGCATTTAATATTCTAAATAGATATTAACCCTAAAAATATTAAAAGTCAATAGCCTTTGCTATTTTTTGCTGTAGATATTCCACCCCATAGCCTTCAGCAAGCTAGCTTCGGCAATCTCTTTATCTCCGCCGTGATGTACGTCGCTAAGGGAGCGCAGCGAACTTTTGCGGCGTGTGAAAAGAATGTGAATCCAGCGCCATAACCACATAAAGGGCAGCCAAATTGCTTTGCCGCTGTACCAAGGATAAAGCTTGGCAACGTATTGGGCGGTGGGGAAGAACATATTAAGAATTATTCTGCTTTTGGATGCGCCTTCATCGGCGGCAAGCTGATTGCGCAATCTTGCCGAGCCGGTGGAGCGGGCGCTATAGCCGAAAATGCCGCCCGTGAGGATATATTGCAGAGCGCTTTCCAATGCGGATTCCTTTATCTCTGCCCCAAAACCATTGGGTATATAGGTGCCAAACATTTTGCGGCACAAAAGGAATATGCTGCAGGCGGCCTTTGTGATGCCCAAAGCCGAAAGCCAAAAGCTTACTTCATCCCAATCTTCTATGCCGTAGCTATCCAGCAGCACGGCAATATCCATAAACATTCTCACACCTGCTCCACTGCCCGAGAGGTGCTTTACCAGATGCCAAATACAATATACAAAATGGAGCTCTTTTTTTAGGGTGCAGATGTTGTTCCCCTTTACGGATTCGGCAGCAGCCGAGAAGAACTCCGTTTCTTCTGTTTCCAAATCCTGCATATCGCCTGCAAGGGTGGTGTGTATTTCAAAAACAAAGCCATCCTTGTTGTAGCCTCTCACGCCAACCTTACCATCGGTGTGGGAAAAGCCTTGGGCGATCATCACGTTGTGAGCTTCTTCCAGCTTTTCCTCTGCCACCAAAATATCAATATCACTAAAGGTACGCAGCTCCTCCACGGGGTAGTATTTCCTTATCACAGCACCCTTAAAGGGTGTGCAATCGATGCCTGCTTCGTTCAGAGCAGCAATAGTTCTATCCCCAAGAGCGATATGTGCGGAAGACACCATCACGGTGGAGAAGGCCTTTTTGCGGAAGGTTTGAGAAATATCAGCGGGGATATCGGCGGCGTTGGCAAACATGTGGCCGATAATGCCTGCAACAGCGTGGGTTTTGGCAAGGGTTTTCAGCTCTCCCCAGTCCACATCGACAGGGGCGCTCGGCAGGGGGCACTTGCCCAAAAACGAGCCCAGCAGGTCTATGAAATATTTCTGTGTGCTTGTCATTTTGCCACCCCTTTCCACGAATGTTTACATTATACACAAATTAAAAACCCGTGTCAATGCCGCAGACATTGCTGCCTTGATTTTCTCGCCCAAATATGATATAATGCGAATGGCACCATAGGTGCCATAAGGAAAGAAAGGTAGGTGCTTTTATGAAAAGACGGTTGGCAATTCTTTGTGCTGTGGTATTGCTCTTTTCCCTGGCGGGATGCAGGAGTGAGCAACCCAATATTGTGGTTGAGACTGCGGGCATGCGAGAAGTGGTTGAAAATATAGAGTTTGTAAAAGCCCTTGAATATAAGGCGATAGACAATGCGGTAATGTGCTATTCTGATTCCCACCAGGGCGAAGCAGGAAGTGTTGTTTGCGAGCAATGTATAGTAATTACCGATGAAAAGGTTATAAAAAATCTGCATAAATCCTTAAATAAAATGCGGTATGATTCCCAGAAATTTTCCGCAGCCGATAGATACGACGGCGAAACGACATATCCGCTTTATTTTGTTGTAGATGGTAAATTCACCTTTGCGGGCTGGTGGCATAAGGATATTGTTTATGCCAATCGCGCTACTGATATCTATGGCGGAAAAGAACAGCTTCGCATAGAATATGGGTGGAACTCACCGCAGGTTTCGGAAATACTCGCAGAGCATTACGACTATTTCCCCAAGGATACAGAGAAAACAACTCAGATGGTTTTGGAAAAGGTGCAGGAAATTGACGGTGAAACAATAGTTCTCTTCTCCGGGCACTATGGAGGACTCCAGCAGAGCCACAATATAACCGATCCTGAGCAAAAAGCTGCTGTGAAGGAAATGCTTAAGAGTATTAAATTGGTTCCTGCGGCCAGCCAATTTCAAATGCCCGGCGACTACGACCATTCGTGGGGATTTAGCTTTTATATAGATAACCTATCGTGCATGCTGTTGTTTGGGGAAGGGCCTATAGGAAATTATAATATTCTTAGCGTACGCGGTTTTATGCGCGACAGAACAATTGAAGAAAACAGCGATGCGGAAGGCCTGTTTTACGAGATAGAAAATCCCCAGGAAATAATTAATCAATTAAATGCAATAATGGAAAAGATGCCGAAAAAAGATTTTTAGCATCCCACCCCGCCCCGAATTTCGGGGCGGGTTTTTGTTGGTATAGTTTGCTCTGCCTAATGCCGTGCGGATTCGAATTTGTGGCGCAGCTTGCGGAGTGCAGCCTTTTCTATTCGGGAAACATAGGAGCGGGAAATATCCAGCATGGCAGCCACCTCCCGCTGGGTGCGCTCCTTGCCGTCGCCAAGGCCGTAGCGCAGGGTTAATATCCGTTTTTCTCTGGGACTGAGTGTGTGGATATAGGTGCGCAATTTTTCCAGATTTATTTTAAGCTCGGTTTCGGCTTGAATGTCTTCCGAATCGGCAATAATATCGTTGAATGTAAGGCTGTTGCCGTCCTTATCTGTGTCTACCGTGTCGCCGATAAAAACATCTTGAGCGGATTTTTTAAGGAAACGAAAATGCATAAGTATTTCGTTTTCTATGCAGCGGGAAGCATAAGTGGCCAGGCGAATACCCTTGCCGCAGCTAAAGGTGGATATCGCTTTAATAAGCCCTATAGTGCCAATGGAAATAAGATCGTCGTTGTCCACACCGTTGTTGTAGTACTTTTTTGTGATGTGGGCTACAAGGCGAAGATTATGCTCCACAAGCTTTTGCTTGGCGCCTTTATCTCCGTTGCACATTTTTTCTATGAGAATGGCCTCTTCTTTGGCCGAAAGCGGCGGTGGAAAAGAGCTGATACCAGTGGCGTGCAGGGCAAAGAAGAATAGGTTGGATATTATTTGAGATATGGCAAGCAACAACATTTAATTACCCCCGTAGTGTGATTCTACTCTCAAATTATGAAGTTAGTGGATGTCCTTATTTCAAAAGGGGATAAAACGGCCGAAATTGTGCAAATCACTTGACAACCACACCATATATGGTGTAAATTATACTGTAAGCAAGTATGCAATTTAAGGAGATCAAGATGTCAACTAAAAAGTATACAAACGAAAGTATTACATCGCTGAAGGGAGCCGACCGAGTTCGCAAAAGGCCGGCAGTTATCTTTGGCTCGGATGGCATCGAGGGCTGCCAGCACTCGGTGTTTGAAATCATATCCAATTCTATCGACGAAGCCCGTGAAGGCCATGGTAAGAAGATCATCATCACCCGTTATGAGGATCACTCCATAGAGGTGCAGGACTACGGCCGCGGCGTGCCCGTGGACTACAACCAGAAGGAAGGCCGCTACAACTGGGAACTGCTCTATTGCGAAATGTACGCAGGCGGCAAGTATGATAACAACTCCAGCGGCAACTATGAGTTTTCCTTGGGCCTCAACGGTCTGGGTCTTTGCTCCACTCAGTATGCCTCCGAATATATGGATGTGGAGATCAAACGCGACGGATATATTTATCGCCTGCACTTTAAGGAAGGCGAGATCGTGGGCGATCTGGAAAAGGAACCCTATTCCGGTCGCGATACCGGCACAAAGACTCGCTGGAAGCCTGATCTTCGAGTGTTTACCGATATCAACATTCCTGTGGAGTTTTATGATGATATATTGAAGCGTCAGGCTGTTGTGAACGACGGCCTTGTTTTTGTGTTCCGGAATCAGGTCGGCTCTAAGTTTGAGACCAAAGAATATTGCTATCAGAACGGCATTAAGGATTACGTGGAAGAAATTTGCGGTGAAAACGATGCTCTCACAAGTCTGCAGGTATGGCAGGCCGAGCGCAAGGGAAGAGACCGCGCCGATATGCCCGATTACAAGCTTAAGATGCGCTTTGCTCTGGCTTTTTCCAACAAGCATAATCTTAAGGAATATTATCACAACTCCAGCTGGCTGGAGCACGGCGGCGCCCCCGAAAAGGCTCTCCGTTTTGCCTTCACTTCTCAGATAGACAGCTACTTAAAGCAGAACAATAAGTATCAGAAGAACGAGACCAAAATCTCTTTCTCCGACGTGGAAGAATGTCTTGTTTTTGTTTCTTCTTCCTTCTCCACCCAGACATCCTACGAAAACCAGACCAAAAAGGCTATTACCAATAAATTTATCTACGATGCAATGGCCGATTTCCTTAAGAAATCCCTGGAGATCTATTTCATAGAAAACAAGGCCGAAGCCGAAAAGATCGCCGAGCAAGTGCTTATAAATAAGCGAAGCAGGGAAAAGAGCGAAAAGGAAAGGCTTAATATTAAAAAGACCCTGCAGAGCGCCAACGATATGCAGAACCGCGTGCAGAAGTTTATTGATTGCCGCAGCCGCGACGTGGCTCAGCGCGAGATATTTATAGTTGAGGGTGATTCGGCTGCAGGCTCCTGTAAGATTGCACGTGATGCTAATTTCCAGGCCATTATGCCGGTGCGTGGTAAGATACTCAACTGCCTTAAAGCCGAATATGATAAGGTGTTCAAGAGCGAGATCATCACCGATCTTGCCAAAGTGCTTGGCTGTGGCGTGGAAGTGAAATCCAAGGCTAACAAGGATCTTTCCACCTTTAATCTGGACAATCTTCGCTGGAATAAGGTTATAATCTGTACTGATGCAGACGTGGACGGTTTCCAGATCAGAACCCTTATTCTCACAATGATATATCGCCTTATGCCCACACTTATCCACGCAGGTAAAGTCTACATTGCCGAGACTCCGCTTTATGAAATTGGCACTAAGGATATGACATATTTTGCCTACGACGAAAGCGAAAAGACCGAGATTCTTCAGAAGATCGAGGGTCAGAAATACACACTGCAGAGATCTAAGGGACTTGGTGAAAACCAGCCCGAGATGATGAATATGACAACAATGAACCCCGAGACCAGACGCCTGGTGAAGGTGATGCCTGCCGATGCAGAGCGCACCGCCGAAATGTTTGATCTACTTTTGGGTGATAATCTGCAGGGCAGAAAAGAATTTATTGCAGACAACGGCTATCGCTATATAGATGCCGCCGATGTAAGCTGATAGGAGGGAAGAAAAATGGCTAAAAAGAAGACCGATACCCAAAAAAATTCCTCCCCGGCTATGGATAATGCATATATTGCAGGAGCGGGCACAATAGTGGAGCAGCCCATTGTGGATACTCTTGAGACCAACTACATGCCCTATGCAATGAGCGTTATTCTTTCCCGCGCCATCCCTGAAATTGATGGCTTTAAGCCCTCCCACAGGAAGTTGCTTTATATGATGCATCTTATGGGATTGCTTAAGGGCCCCACTATTAAATCGGCCAATATTGTTGGCCGCACAATGCAGCTCAACCCCCACGGCGATGCCGCTATTTATGAGACTATGGTCCGCCTTTCCGAAGGCTACCAGGCCTTGCTGCACCCTTATGTGGCATCCAAGGGCTCTTTTGGTAGGGCTTATTCCAGAGATATGGCTTATGCCGCATCCCGATACACCGAAGCGAAGCTTGCCCCCATTGCAGCCGAGCTTTTTGCCGATATCGATAAGGATACTGTGGATTTTGTGGATAACTACGATGCAACGCTGAAAGAGCCTACACTTTTCCCCGTAACATTTCCCAGCATTCTTGTGAACGCCAACACCGGTATCGCCGTTGGTATG
>JAZRGE010000022.1:0-4260 GCA_045644025.1 Acutalibacteraceae bacterium
GTCGCAACGCGACTGCGAAAAACTCCCCTCGCCTCCACCAAAATGTAAAAGCCCACTTTTGGTGGGCTTTTATTTTTTCAAAAAAGTTGATCGATGATAAATGCAATTATTTTGTTGCCTTTTGCGGAAACTGTGATAATATAGTAGAAAATGGGGTGAGGATATGAGCAACATTAAGAGACTAAAGGCCGCCTGCTACGGAACTAATATTTCTATGTCGGTTGTGGCCACACTATCGCCTTTATTGTTTCTCACTTTTCGCACACTTTACGGGATTTCATATTCTTTATTGGGTGCATTAGTGCTGATAAATTTCTTTACACAACTTATAATCGATCTTATTTTTTCTTTCTTTTCTTATAAGATTGATATGCAAAAGGCTGTGAAATTCACTCCTTTTTTGGCCGTTGTTGGCCTTGTGTTCTATGGGATCTGGCCGTTCTTTATGCCGGATCATATCTACATGGGTCTTGTGATAGGCACAGTTCTTTTCTCGGCTGCAAGTGGTTTCGCCGAGGTGCTTATAAGCCCCGTGATAGCCGCTATCCCCAGCCCCGATCCGGATAGAGAAATGAGCAAGTTGCACTCCGTTTATGCATGGGGTGTTGTGGGAGTGGTGATCTATTGCACTCTGTTTCTTTATCTCTTCGGCCAAGAAAATTGGCAATATCTTGCAATTTCTTTGGCTGCGCTGCCGCTTTTCGCATCTGTGATGTTTGCAGGCGCCACTATTCCCGAAATGGAAAAGCCCGATAAGATGCAGGGCGTTGTGGAATGCCTTAGGAATCGTTCTCTTTGGCTTTGTGTGGCCGCAATATTTCTTGGCGGCGCAAGCGAATGCACAATGGCCCAATGGAGCTCCAGTTATCTGGAAATGGCCTTGGAGATACCAAAAGTCTGGGGCGATATCTTTGGCGTGGCAATGTTTGCTCTCGCTATGGCAATCGGCCGCACGATGTATGCAAAAATTGGCAAAAACATTGAGTGTGTGCTGCTTCTTGGAGCAATCGGTGCATTTATATGCTATCTCACCTCTGCAATCACACCCTTCCCTATTCTCGGCCTTTTTGCCTGCGCCTTCACCGGAATATGTGTTTCCATGCTTTGGCCAGGCACACTTATTGTTTCGGCTGATAGGATTGCCAAAGGCGGCGTGTTTATTTATGCAATGATGGCTGCCGGCGGAGATCTGGGCGCATCTGTAGGCCCCCAGCTTGTTGGTGTGATAACCGACACTATAATCTCCCTGCCCGCCGCTGCAAATCTTGCAACAAGCTTGGGAATAAGCGTGGAGCAATTAGGAATTAAAAGCGGAATTTTAGTGGGCGCCGTGTTCCCCTTAATTGCAATAGCAGTCTTCGGATATATTTTTAAGACGAGAAAACGAAATGAAGTACAATAATATTATTCCTGCTATTTTCCTTTCCAGGCCAAACAGATTTATTGCTGTGGTTGATGCAGGCCATGGCCCCGAGCAGGCCCACGTGAAAAACACGGGGCGTTGTAAGGAACTGCTTATACGAGGTTGCAAGGTTTATTTAAGCGTGGCCGCAAACAACGAGCGCTCCACCAAATATGATTTGGTTGCCGTAGAAAAGCAGCAGCCAAACGGCACCACAACGCTTATAAATATGGATTCCCAAGCGCCAAACGAAGCTGTGGCCGAATGGCTGAATAAAAGCGGTTTATTTAGCAAAAACGCTATATTCCGCCGCGAAATAACTTTCAACAACTCCCGTTTTGATTTTGGGATAATCGAATCGGAAAAGGTCTCCTATCTGGAGGTGAAGGGAGTTACATTAGAGCAAAACGGCGTTGCGCTCTTTCCTGATGCTCCTACTCTCCGCGGAGTGAAGCACATTGAAGAACTAATAAATTGCGCCAACAACGGAATCGGTGCATATATCGTGTTTGTTGTGCAAATGAAGGGTGTTAATTTGTTTAAGCCAAACGAAACCACTCATCCCGAATTCGCCAAGGCACTGAGAACTGCACGGGATGCAGGAGTCAGGATCCTTGCGGTTGATTGCTCCACAAGCCCTGATTCAATGAAAATTGGAAATTACATAAAGATTGAATTATAAAAAGCGTTGCCAAGCAACGCTTTTTTGCTTTTCTGCATAAAATATATTACACAGTTTTAACTGTTTTGTAATTGAAATTGTCGAATATTGTGTTATACTGTAGTAAGCATCTTTCGGAAAGGTGATATTTATAAATGAGAGAAATCACTAAAAATAAAAAGGCTTATAAGCCGAGCGAAGCCGTTTCCCTGCTCACATTGCCTTTGAGCTTTATGTTTCTGGAGCTGGTTGTTCGCTTGTTCGTATTCCATTTCCCTATAAATATTGGTCTGTTTTACACAGCATTCAATGCATTCGCCTTGGGGGCAGTTTGCACCGCATTGTTGCAGTTTATTCCTCATAAAGGCAACACTGTTATCACCGGCCTGCTCTTAGGTTTTAGTGGCTTTTATTCGGCCTTTTTTATAATATATTTCAAGATCCTTTGCGCTATTTTCACATGGCAAAATCTTGGACTAGCCAATGCTGTCACCGAGTTCTTTTCCAATGTTGTGATCGGAATTTTCGCTAATTTTCATATCATTATTCTCTGCTTTCTGCCGCTTATTCTTTTTCTCATTTTCCGCAAGCGCTATTTTTCTTTGCCACAAAGATTCAGCGTTTCCCACACAGTGTCTTCGGCAATAGCATTAGTGCTTTGCTTTGCCATTTTCTTCACCACTGCCTTTATTCCCGAAAGAAAAGAGTCTCTTATCTTCCTTAAAAACGATCTTGCTCTTTCTTATAAAAACCATGGTGTTTTCCTAACAACTGTCACTGAGCTTTGTCAGATGGCCTTTGGAGCACCAGAAGAAAAGGTGGAGAATCCTTATCTTGATCCTTCTATAAACGTGGGCCAAAACAACCCGGATGTGAACCCGGATACAGGCGTTGTTTACGGCGATAATACCTTGAATATTGATTTTGAATCTCTTATAAGCGAAGCACCCAACGAGACTATCGCCGATATGCATCGCTATTTTGCCAGCGTGCCTGCCACCCAGCAAAATAAATACACAGGTATGTTTGAGGGCAAAAATCTTATATTCCTTTCTCTCGAAGGCTGGAGCTACAAAGTGATTGATCCTGAGCTCACCCCCACCCTTTACAAGATGTTCAACGAGGGATTTAAGTTCAACAACTACTACAATATAATGTGGGGCAGCACCGCCAGCGGCGAATACGCTAACATGACAGGCAACTTCTACACTCAGGCCACCTGCCACGATAAGTCTTCTTCCACGCTGCAATATTCTGCTATGGGAAATATGTTCCGCAATCACGGATATTCCACCAAGGCATACCACAACCACACCTATACCTATTATAAGCGCCATCTTGCCCATCCCAATTTTGGCTACGATTATAAAGGTATCGGCAACGGCCTTGTGCTGGAGACAAGTTGCTGGCCTCGCTCCGATCTGGAAATGGCAAACGCCACGATCGGTGAATATATCAACAGCGATAAGCCCTTCCACACCTATTATATGACTGTAAGCGGCCACGGCAGCTATTCCTGGACAGATAACTCCATGTGCAGAAGGCACAAGGATGATATTCCCGAACACTACACCTACAGCGAAGACGTGAAGGCTTATATTGCCTGCCAACTCGAAGTGGAACTTATGCTCACCAAGCTTATAGAAGAGCTTGAGGCCGCAGGCAAGCTTGAAGATACTGTCTTTGCAATGGCCGGTGATCACTACCCCTACTCCCTTACAGACGAAGAGCTTTCGGAGCTTTACGGTCTTCCTGCCGAAAATATTCGCTCTAATTTTGAGCTTTATCACAACAGTTTTATTCTCTGGTCGGCTTCCATAGAAGAGCCTATTGAAGTGGATACCCCCTGCACAAGCTACGACATTCTCCCCACCCTTGCCAATCTCTTTGGGCTCAACTATGAATCCAAAGTGATCATAGGAAAAGATATTCTCTCTTCTGCCGAAAAGATTGTTATTATCAACGACGACGGAACAGGCAGCTCCTGGAACTGGATAACCGATAAGGGCCAGTATAATACCGCCACAAAGGTGTTCACCCCCTCGGCCGAGTGCACTATGACAAACGATGAAGCCGATGAATATGTGAGGATCACCAACCTTAAGGTGAAGGCAATGAGAAAGTACTCTCACGCCTTACTTGATAACAACTATTACAGCTATCTATTCAACACCGACGGCACCCCAAAAAAGATTAT
>JAZRGE010000023.1:0-11174 GCA_045644025.1 Acutalibacteraceae bacterium
CCAATATATAGTGTGGAAACGAAGAATATCCTTGCCGATAATGTGCACGTCGGCAGGCCAATATTTATTGAAGAGCTCACCGCTGCCATCGGGATCGTAGCCCAAGGCGGTGATATAATTGGAAAGGGCATCTATCCAAACGTAGATAACGTGGCCCTCATCAAACGTTACGGGAATACCCCACTTAAAGGACGTGCGTGAAACGCAAAGATCCTGCAGACCGGGCTTAAGGAAGTTGTTCACCATTTCCTTCTTGCGGGATTCGGGGGCAATAAAATCGGGGTTTTCCTCGATATGCTTTTCCAGAGCAGCCTGATACTTGCTCATCTTAAAGAAATATGCCTCTTCCTTAGCCTGCTTCACTTCGCCGCCGCAATCGGGGCATTTGCCATCCACAAGCTGAGTCTCTGTATAAAAAGTCTCGCAAGCCACGCAATAGTGGCCCTCGTAGGCGCCTTTATAAATATCGCCCTGATCGTAGAACTTCTTGAATATCTTCTGAACTGTTTTCACGTGGTAATCATCGGTGGTGCGGATAAACTTGTCATAGGAAGAGTTCATAAGATCCCAAATTCCGCGAACCTCTCCTGCCACCTTGTCCACATATTGCTGGGGCTCCACACCTGCGGCCTTGGCATATTCTTCTATTTTCTGGCCGTGCTCATCGGTGCCTGTAAGGAAAAAAACATCATCGCCGCACATTCGCCTGAATCGGGCAATAGCATCGGTAAGCACGATCTCATAAGTGTTGCCGATGTGGGGCTTGCGGGATGTGTAGGCAATAGCGGTGGTGATGTAATACTTTTTGTTAGACATAATTTACCTCCTGTCCGCAAGGCGAATGGGCCAAGCGGGTGATTTACAAAGTGTATTATAACATATTTTTTTCCAATTACAAGTATTGCGAAAGAATAGTTTATAATGTAAAATAGCCTTTAGAGGTGAGACCTTATGAATAAATGCTACGATATTGCCATAATAGGCGGCGGTGCCGTGGGGCTTATTGCCGCCGTGGCCGCCAAGCGCCACAGGGCCGATCTTTCGGTGGCTGTTTTCGAGAAGGAAGACAGAGTGGGCAAAAAGCTTCTACGCACAGGCAACGGACGCTGCAATATCACAAATAAATATATAAACGAGGATAGATATCACGGGCAGGATGTGGAATTCATCGAAGCCGCATTTGATAGGTTCCCCCGAGCCACGGTGGAGCGCTTCTTCCGCTCGGTGGGCGTGATGATAGACTACGTTCCCGATGGCCGTGCCTACCCTGCTTCTTATCAGGCTTCGGCCGTGCTGGACGCGCTTCGCTTTGCAGGCGAAGAGCTGGGTGTGGAATATATCTGCAGCCAAGAAATAAGTGATATAAAGCCGAAGAACAGCGGTTTTTCGCTTTCGGGCGACCAATATTTTGCAAAGCGTGTGATTGCTGCCTACGGCACCTCAGCAGGGCTTCGCACTCCCACCTCTCCCCTTTTGGAAAAAATGGGCTATAAAGCGGTGGAAATAAAGCCTGCCATAGTGGCAATAAAGACCGATCCTTTTTACGTACGCCAGCTCAAAGGCATAAAGTTTGAAGGCTCTGTTTCGGCTGTGAAGGATTCGGTGAAGCTTAAGACATCGGAAGGAGAAGTCCTTTTCGCCGAAGATGGTATTTCGGGGCCACCTGCATTGGATATTGCAAGGCTTATTTCTCACAAGAGAGCCGATCAGGTGAGCCTGGATATTATGCCCACCTACTCCTTTGAAGAACTGGTAGATATACTAAAAGAGCGCAGGGCACTTTTTGCAGGCAGAGAAATGGAAAACTTCTTTGTGGGAATGGTGAACAAGCGGCTGGGGCAGATAATAGTGAAATACAGCGGAGTGGAACTGCACAGCAGAGTTTCGGAATTAACCGACGATAAGCTGCAGGTGCTGGCCTGGGCGCTTAAGGATTTTCGCATTAAGGCCACAGGCACCCAAAGCCTTGCCAACGCTCAGGTGGCGGCAGGCGGAATTGCCACAGATCAATTTAATCCCTTCACCTTGGAATCCAAGCTCCACAAGGGCCTTTTTGCCGCAGGAGAATTGCTGGATATCGATGGTGATTGCGGCGGATTTAATCTGCAATGGGCTTGGTCTTCGGGCCTTTTGGCTGCGGAAAGCGCCTGCAACAGCATAGAATAAGCAAAAGAAAAAGCACCCCGCAGGGTGCTTTTTTTATTAGTAATAATAGCCTGTTAAATAATTGATTCTTTCGCAAATGCCCTCGGCACCGATATCTAAGATCGGAAGCGGAGCAAATCTCGGTTTGCCATCGCCTGCCAAATAGTAGGGCGTGCCGGAATAGATCTTCACTCCGTCCAGATAAATGGTGTAGGTATCGTCGTTGGCGTTTCCGTCACAATAAGGCGCCCATTTAGCCATACCTTCCCCATTAAGGGAGATCACTATTCTTTGGCCGTCGCCATCCATAGCGGCGTATTCCAGATGCTCGGTTGTGATAATATCACCCAACTTGGAGGATCTGATCACAAAATTCTCCATATTAATATTTTCCATGGAATCAAGCCTGTAGCCGTCGCCACTGCGCAGGAACTTAGCCTTATAAATATCGTTGGTATAGTCTTCCACGAAAAGAGCTGTCCAAAAATCGGAGCTGCTATTGATGGATTCTTCGGGAATCACCATAGAATTTCGCACCAAATTATAGCCGGGATAGCCCATAGCACCCACGAAATAATAAACGCCGTCGGAATCTTCATAAAGCTCGGATTCCACGTTCTGCATGGCGTTTTCCGTGAACCACGCAGCACAATGCTCCTTAACTTCGGAAATAGAAGAGCATCCCTCGATTTTGCACACGGTGTAAACACCTGTGGTGATTGCTTCTGTGTTGAAGCCTGCTTTTCTCATTATAGAAGCAGCCTTTTCGGGATCCGTCACTTCCCTGCCCTCGCAGGGGCAAATGCCGAAATAGCCGAAGGAAGTGTAGTGGCTCACATATTCTTCGAAACACTCGGGATTGCGATCGGTAAGGGTGGTGTAGGGGGGCTTAAACGTGGATTCCACTTTGGAGGAAGTGCCGCTTGATGGCTTGTTGGGGCTTATCACGATCTGGCTCACCGTGGGCTTGGTGGCCACCACAGAGTTGCCGCCCTTGTTGGGACGCCTTTTGCCGCCCGAAGAGGTGGCGCCGCCTACCAGCACAATCACGGCCACAAGAAGAACCGCTGCGATCACGTAAAGGGTGTAGGCCACCGCGGCCAGCACCTTGCTGCCCGCAGAATTTTTGGGGGGCACAGCCATAACGGGTGTTGCTGCCTTAACAGGAGTTGCGGCCAGAACAGGAGCTTCTACATCCACAGGAACTGCACCTGCGGGCAAGCCGCAGTTAGGGCAAAACTTTCCTTCAGGTGCGATGGACGTACCGCAGGATGCGCAAAAAGTCTCTTTGTCTGTTGCGGTCTCTTCGGCAGGCGCGGCAATTTCGGCCGCCGCAATTTCTTCGGCGGGAGCGGGAGTGCCGCAGGTGGGGCAGAATTTTTCGCCTTCGCTGAGCGGTGTGTTGCAATTCAAACAATTCATATTCTCACCCTCCTTATTCAATCATCACAAGGCAGGAATCATCCAGGCCCGAATCGGAACCCACCGTGATAAGAACAACACCCTTGCGGTGTGCTGTGATCTTACCGGTGTTTACATCAATGGAAGCTACCGAGCTGTCGCTGCTTGCCCAGCAAACGCCACTGTCGTTGGTCTCGGCCTCCACGGTGAAGGTGCTGCCAACAGAGATCTTTCTGATGCCTTCCACGTTGATATATGTTTGAGCCGACCAACCTTCCAGCGTGCGGTTGGCATAGGTTATTCGCATTCTATACCACACGGGATAATCAGGGTCGTTGGTGTTCTCGGGAATTTCAATCGTCACTATGGAATACTGAGTCTGCTTCACACAGCTATCCGGATCGTAGGGATCGATAAGCACGGGGCTGTAAGACCTGGCCGGGCCTTCGCGAAGGTTCAGCCAGGAGGTATCCTTCTTCATTGTGACAACGCCGATCTTGCTGGTGCTGCAATTAGAGATATAGAGATATTTTTCGGCACCCACAACGTTGTTTTCACCGTTGCCGCCCTGCATGGTGCTTTCGCCTTTCAGCGCATAAGGATCGTAGCAGATGGTGGCGTTCTTAAGATATTCATTGAGCTTGGAGAAGAATTGGCTGCCCTTGGAACCGCCGCCCTGAGCGCTGGCTTCCACCACAAGGGAATTCTGATCCTTATATTCGGGCTGCATACTTCCGTTAAATCGGAAAAGAGCATAGGAATAGCTCTGGGTGTAGTTGCCCGAAATATCCTGAGAATAATCCAGCAGATAATCAAGCCCATCAATATTAAGCAGGAAGAGAGAACCGTTGGCACCGGATTTGGAATAAACAGAGGAGATCATATCGCCAAACAGAGCATATATCTCCACCATATGATCCTTGCCATCGCGATAGTAGCAGACTGCTTCCTTGCCTTCCATATCACATATATCGGCAAGCTTTATCTTCACGTCGGTCTTGCCCATATTTTCAAGGCTTTCGGCCATGGAAATGCACAGGTTGCGGAAAAGATCCAGCTTTTCATCGCTATCGGGCTTATTTGCGGAAGCGCCGCCCGTGTTCCTCAAAATATTAAGCATATTTCCGCAGGAAAATAGAATACAAAGTGCGCTGAGCACGGCCACTGCCGCCTGCAGCGCCTTGGCAGCGCTCTTTTTGCGAAGCGCAACAGCGCAGACCACCAAAACAGTGGCCAAAGCAAACAAAATAATGGGGAGAAGCGAAATACTGAACGCGCTGCTTGAACTGGCAACGCTGGATATCATAGATCCGCCCATCACGATCACTCCTTTTCTATCTTCTTTATACATTATATTGCATAATATGTCAAGAAAGCACCCCGATACTATTCGGGGTGCTTTCTTAATTAAAGGCTAAGAAAATCCTTGCGGTAGCTAAGGCCAAATGCATTGGCCACAGCGGCAAGTTCGCTATCGTGAATGGTGTTCACTCTGGGCAGATGGGCCGTGAGCATATAAAGCTGGGCGGCTTTTTCCACAGTCTCAATAAGGCCATAGGCTTCGTCCATATTGCGGCCTGCACCGTAGATTCCGTGCATACCCCAAACCACCAAGCGATAGTCCAGCATCTTTTTTGCGGTGGCCTCACCTATCTCATTATTTCCGCAGACCATCCAGGGCAGCACGCCGATGCCATCGGGGAAGACCACGATGCACTCGGTGCAGGTCTGCCAAAGAGAATGGGTAAACTTCTTATCGTCCAGTTCGTGAACGAAGTTCATAGCGAGGGTGTAGGTGGGGTGGCTGTGCATGATCACACGGTTGGCAGGATCCTTTGAAAGCCTGGCCATATGGCTCATAAGATGTGCAGGCAGCTCACTTGTGAAGCGGCCGCCATCGGCATAACCCCAAAGCAGATCGGCCGTGCAACCGTCGTTGGCGATGCGGATGATGCCCAGATTGTTCTCGGGATCGGCTTCCACATTCTTAAAATATTTGCCCGTTCCCGTGACGATAAATATTTTACCTATAAGGGCTGTAGCATCAAAATTAAGGGGAATATTGCGGATAGATTCATCTATGTTCAGGTATTCAGCAACCTCCGCTTCCTCCAGCATATAGCTTATGTTTCCTCCGTTTCGCTCGTCCCATCCGAGGCGATACATATTGGAGCAGGTCTTCTTCATCTCCTCCACAAAGGGAGCCTTAAAAATATCCTTCATTGGGTTTTCACACTTCTCTTTCCTTAATAGCCTTTTCTTCCCAGGCACGAATCTCATCAAACCATTCCATGCCTGCGCTCTTGCCGCAACGGCGGCAATACTCTGCCCAAATTTCGCCGAAAGGCATTGTCTTCATCTCTTCCTGAACCACCATCAGCTTGGTCCAATCGCCCTTATCCTGCAGCTCGCGGAGCATATCGTTGGGCTGAAGCAAAGCAAAAAGCAGCGCCTTCTGCAGATTGCGGAAGCCCGTGACCCACGCCGAGATACGATTGATGGATGCATCAAAATAATCCAGCGCTATAAAGACTTTATCGATTCCGCAGCGCACTATCTCCTTGGCCATTTCCTTGGTCTCATCATCGAAGAGCACCACGTGATCGGAATCCCAGCGCACCCCGCGGGTGACGTGCAGAGCAATTTTTTTATCGTAGGCCATAAGGGCCGATATCTTATCCGAAACCACTTCGGTGGGGTGATAATGTCCGTTGTCCATAAGGCAGATGCAATCATCCCTGGAAGAGGCGTATTTCAAGCACCATTCGGCCGAGCCCACGGTGTAGCTTTCCACACCGATTCCAAAAACCTTGCTTTCGGCGCAAGGATAAACCTTTTCTTTATCAAAAGGTTCGGAAAGGATCTCATCGAAAGACTGCTTATAGCGCTGGCGAGGGCCCAAACGATCGGCAGGAATATCCTTAAAGCCGTCGCCTGTCCATATATTCATAACACAGGGCTCGCCCAGTTCATCGGCCAGATATTGGGAGATGCGCACCGATGCCTTACCATGCTCCACCCAGAACTTTCTTGTTTCTTCATTGGGGGAAGAAAGGGTGAGCGGATCGCACTTGGGGTGGGAGAAAAAGGTGGGATTAAAATCGCAACCCATATTGCGCTCACGGCAAAAATCTACCCACTTTTTGAAGTGTTTAGGCTCCAGTTTATCTCTATCCACCCAGCCGCCGTTTTCTTCATCAAAAATAGCGTAGCTGGCATGGAGATTCAACTTAACCTTACCCGGCACCAGAGATATCACTTTATCGATATCGTCCATTAGCTGCTGAGGTGTGGTGGCCCTGCCGGGATAATTTCCCGTTGTTTGAATTCCGCCTGTAAGGGGCTTGTTGGGGTCGGTATCAAAGCCGCGCACATCGTCGCCCTGCCAGCAATGCAGAGCCACGGGCACAGTCATGAGCTTTTCTATGGCAGCTTCAGTATCTATTCCGTACGCTGCATAGCATTTTTTTGCATTTTCGTATCCCATTTTAATTCACCTCGGATTGAATTTTAAGATTACCTAAAGCGGTAGCCTCGATCGGCAGAGCAATCACATTCTTGCCCGTAGCCGCCGCTGTCATTTTATTAAGAAGCTTGTTTTTGGCGCCGCCGCCAACTATATAAAGATCCCGATAGCTTTCTCCCGTGATGCTTTCCATCTCTTCCAAGGCCAGCCTATAGCTTTCGGCCAGCGAAAGGAAGGCGCATCGGAAATAATCTCCCACACTTTTAAGCCGGCCGCCCGCCGCCTTATTTATAGCCTCGGCCATACTCTTGGGAGCAAGAAATTCGGGCGCATTGGCATCCACAATACATTTTATATCACTTTGTTCTGCCCAAAGCAATATATCGCCGAAATCTGCCTCGGGGCAAAGCTCGGATTTAAGGTTGTTCACAATCCACATTCCCATAATATTCTTCTGGAAACGGTTGTAGCCCACGCCGCCTTCGTTGGAATAATTGGCGGCTTCGCTTTGGGGCGTGGTGATGGCCCTATCGGTCTTAACCCCCAAAAGGCTCCACGTACCCGAAGAAATATAGGGGCTGTTGCCTTGCATGGGAATACCTTCCACGGCCGAGCCTGTGTCGTGAGTGGCACAAAGCACCACTTTGCAGTTGCCCCCCACGTATTGAGCGATCTCAGGCTTCAGCTCTCCCAGCACGCTTCCCGGTGCACAAAGGCGTGGAAACAGCCTTTCGGGAAGGCCCAGCTTTTCGATTATCCCCTTATGGAATTGGCCCGTGGCGGCATCCACCAGGCCTCCCGTTGTGGCGTTGGTATATTCTCTGGCCTTTATCCCGCAGAGCTTATACATTAAATATTCGGGAATCATCAGCATATCTTCTGCTTCATCAAGCCTGCCTGCTGTTTTATCGGCATATAGCTGATAGATTGTGTTGAAGGATTGAAACTGAATACCTGTGGCGGCATAGAGCTCTGAGAAAGGCACGATAGAGTGAACTTTATCTATGGCCTGCTCGGTGCGGCTGTCTCTATAGGCGTAGGCCGGAAGAATTGCTTTATCTCCCTGCATCAGCACGTAGTCCACACCCCAGGTGTCTATAGAAAGGGAGACTATATCTTTGTGCTGCGAAAAGGCAACCTTTATGCCTTCTAATACATTATTATATAAAGCATTGATATCCCAGATCAGGTGGCCGTCTCTTTCCACCATTCCGTTGGGAAAGCGATAGACCTCAACGGCAACAATGCCATCTTTATCCTTGCGGCCCACAATGTGCCTGCCCGACGAAGCTCCGATATCAATAGCCAGATAACAAGACATACTCTCACTCCTATTCATTCCTATTTTCTCAAAAAGGAAGGCAAATTAAAAGGTCTAAATTTGCCGGAAAAAGTGTCCTGATTTATCCCCCACCACAAAAACGGGCAGAAAAAGCATTGACATCCCCACCGCTCTTTACTATAATAATAGGGCGTTTAGATGAACTCCTATATTATAATGTAATTATCACGAGGTGTGGCTCAGTTTGGTGGTAACGAGCCCGAGCGCCGCCGGTGGCGGATGCAGCGAGGGCGGAGTTGGTGCCGCGGTCGAAATTCGGCCGAATGGCTCTGCGAATTTCGGGCACCGCAAACGGCAGCTGCGTAGCAGCGCTCTCTTCCTTCCTGCCGGCACCTCACAATTAAAACTTCATAAAAATCACGAGGTGTGGCTCAGTTTGGTAGAGCGCTGCGTTCGGGACGCAGAGGCCGCAGGTTCGAATCCTGTCACCTCGACCATTCGGCCGGCCCGGTTGGGTCGGCTTTTGTTTTTGAGATTTTTTGGAAAAGATATAGACTTTTTTTGCGCTTTGCACCATAATGAACTTAATATATTCGCTTGGAGGAATGAAAATGATTCTTGCTGTACCGCTTCGCACCACGGTTTGCGATCATATGAAGCCCTGGGATATGCAGTATTATATCTGCGACCACTATAAAAACGTTTTTGATCCTTTGAAGGTCACACTCTGGCCCGTGCTTTCCGACACAACCTTTTCGGCCGAAGAGATAGAAAAGCATTGCGACGGCCTGGTGATAGCCGGCTCGGATAAAAACATTCTGCCCATGCACTACGGCAGGCAGATCCCCGAGGGCAAGGAAGATTCCTACGTGATAGACGAATATTCCAGCGACCGCCGTTTGGTGGAGGCTTTTGTGAAATCGGGCAAGCCGATCTTGGGCCTTTGCGGCGGCCTGCAGGTGATAAACGTCTATTTCGGCGGCACCCTTAAAGAATATATTCCCGGCCACAACCAGATTGCCAAGGGCCATATTCTTAATATCGAAAAGGGCACCTTCCTGCACGAAGCCTATGGCTCAGACGTGCTCTCCACCAACTCCTACCACTGCCAATGTGCCGACGACGTAGCTCCGGGATTCACCGTGAGCGCCCGCGCGCTGGACGGCACGGTGGAGGCCATTGAAAAGGGCAATATAATCGGTGTGCAGTGGCATCCCGAAGTATCCGTGGAAATGCCTATCTTTAATAAATGGCTTGAAAAATTCTTCTAAACTCAACGGGATGGGTTGCGCCCATCCCGTTGTTGACATTCTTAGGTGGGAGTCCTATAATAGGCATAACAAAGGAGGTTTTCCTATGAAAAAGTTTTTAGCAATTATTTTAGCATTGGTTATGGTCTTTTCTCTGGCAGCCTGCGGCAGCGATGGCGGCAAGGATAAAGACGGCGATGACAAGGACGGCGGTTCTGCTACCATCGGCGGCATAAAGCTTGTGGAAGAAAAGAAACTTTCCGAAGATCTTTATGTGATTGCTTCCAGCGGTGTGCTTGGCCAATACATCTGGGGCGAGACCACCACAACCTATAAATTTGCCAACATGGACGGCGAAATTGTGAACGCCACGGAGTACGCCTACTATTCTACCAACTATGTGTATGATCGATATATACATGTTACCCCCGTGGGTTCCAGACTTTTCGGCATATTGGATACTCAAACCGGCATGGAAATTGTGCCTTGCGAAGTAGTTTCCTCCACATCTCTTTCGGCCCGATATGAAGTTTTCTGCTACTCCACCGGAGAAGCCACCGAAGAAACTGCCTTTGGTTCCTATTGGGCTGAAGATGGCAGCACCGTTTACTACAGCGGCTATGGCAAGATCTTCGATTACGAAAAGGGCCGCTTTGTGCCCAACATCACCATCACGGGCGACAGTTCCCTTTTCTTCGGCAACAGAACCTTTGTTTTTGAGACTCTCAGCGATGGCCGTGTGAACGTCTACAACAGCGACGGCGCGATAATCGGCACCTATTACGACGTGGAATATCTCTCCGACTCCAACATATTCTTGGCCGAGGATACATACATTGATCCCTTTCATGATCCTGAGAGATTTATTGTTGTGGGTGCCGATGGCCAAATAGTGGGCACCGTTGCACAGAGAATGGGTGTTTATAGTTTGCTTTCCGGCTCCGATAAATATATCCGCCAAAATGCCTCAGCCTACACAACCGATCAGGAATTCCTCACCGACCTGAACGGCAACGTTGTTTCGGCGGGCTTTGATGTGGATATTGTGAACTTGTTTGCCGATAAATATATTCTTACTTCCGATTACAACAGCGAAACAGGCAAATATTATAACGGTGTTTATAATCTGGATGGCAGCGAAATGATTGCTCCCGAGTGGGATAATATTTATTACTACGACGGATATTTTGTGACAAGCAAAGGCAACTCCTACGATGATAGCAAATACACCCTTTTCGATTCCACCGGCAAAAAGATAAGCAAAAAGGAATATTCCGGCCACAACGACGCCATTCTCTACGATCACGACGATGATGAGGAAGTTTCTACCGTGCTTTTCTTAAACGGCACCGAAAAGAAGATTAATTATTACGTGGGTGAAGTAATTGGCGGCGTGGTGAACGTGGGCAACAGCCTTTTTGATGCCACCACCGGCAAGAAGTTGCTTGATGATGTATCATTTTTCTTCTACAGAGATGGCAAATATTATGTAAAAAACATGCAGCAAGTTGTTGTTTACACCGTGAAATAAAACACTCAAACAAAAACCACCGGAGCGAGAGCTTCGGGGGATTTAATTTGCTTTATTATTTTTATTCGCCATGAGCTTTGGCCCAGGGGGAGGGGCGGG
>JAZRGE010000024.1:0-8515 GCA_045644025.1 Acutalibacteraceae bacterium
GATCGAAAGTGTTATTATGGAGCTGCCCTACGTGCTGGAGTGCGGTGTCTCTGCTGAGCCCGATGAGGTTCGTGGCCAGATCGTGAAGGCCAGCATTGTGCTGGTGAATGGTACAGAGCCCACCGAGGAACTCAAGAAAGAAATCCAGAACTACGTGAAGGAACGCACAGCACCTTATAAATACCCGAGAATTGTTGTGTTTAGGGATTCCTTACCCAAGACTGTTAGCGGTAAGATCCAGCGCAATAAGCTTTGATAGGTGGTTTTGATGAACTATAAAAGGCTTACATTGCTTTGCGGCCATTATGGCAGCGGCAAGACAAACATTGCTGTGAATATGGCTTATGATCTGCAGAGCCAAAAAGGAAGCACCGTTGTGGCGGATCTGGATATTGTTAATCCCTATTTCCGCACAAAGGATAGCGAAAAGGAACTTGCTGCTGCAGGCATCGGGCTTATCTGCTCGGAGTATGCCAACACAAATCTGGATATCCCTGCACTTCCGCCTCAGCTTTATGCTATCACTGATGATAAAACAAAGAACGTTATCATCGATGTGGGGGGAGACGATAGCGGAGCCGTGGTGCTGGGAAGGCTGGCCGAGAAGATATTGGCCGAAGGGGACTATGATATGTTTATGGTGGTTAATAAATATCGCCCACTCACCCCTGATGCAGCATCCACGGTGGAGATCATCCGTGAGATAGAGGCCGCAAGCCACCTTAAATTCACGGGAATTATAAATAATTCCAATCTTGGTGAGGAAACAACAGCCGAAGATGTGCTGGCTTCTCTAAGTTATGCGGAAGAGATATCATGTGTTTCTCAGCTACCCCTTGTTGCCACCACTGTGAAAAGCAGCCTGGCAGGGGAGCTAAATGGAAAAATTCAGGGCTTGTTTTCCCTTGAATTGCAGAGTAAAATTATAAATACCATCTGATTAAATGGTTGAATAAACGGAGGTAATAAAATGGCAAAGCTTTATTTTAACGTAGACAAATGCAAGGGCTGCGGCTTGTGTGTAGATGCCTGCCCCAAGAACCTGCTTGTTCTTGCATCCGAGAAAATCAACAAAAAAGGCCATCACCCCGCTGAAATAATCAACGAGGCTGAATGTATCGGTTGCGCATCCTGCGCTATTATGTGCCCCGATTGCATAATTAAAGTGGAAAGGTGAGTGTGAAAAATGGCAGATAAGGTTTTAATGAAGGGTAACGGAGCAATTGCTGAAGCCGCGATCCTTGCAGGTTGTAAGCACTATTTTGGATATCCTATCACCCCGCAGACAGAAATTGCTGCCTATATGGCCAAGAAGATGCCCAAGATCGGCGGCGTTTTTCTTCAGGCCGAAAGCGAAGTTGCAGCTATCAATATGGTTTATGGCGTTGCAGCCACAGGTAAGAGGGTTATGACATCCTCCTCCAGCCCGGGAATCTCGCTTAAGAGCGAAGGCCTTTCCTATATGGCAGGTGCTGATCTTCCTGCACTGGTTGTTAACGTGCAGCGCGGCGGCCCCGGCCTCGGCGGTATTCAGCCCAGCCAGCCGGATTATTTCCAGGCCACTCGCGGCGGCGGCCACGGCGATTACAAAATGATCGTTCTGGCTCCTGCTTCCGTTCAGGAGATAGCTGATCTCACTGTTAAGGGATTTGATCTCGCTGATAAATACAGAATGACATCCATGATCCTGGCCGACGGCACAATGGGCCAGATGATGGAGCCTGTTTCCCTTGATTTCGATGTTCAGCCTGCTGTTGAAAAGCCTTGGGCAACAACAGGCACAAAGCTGGAAAGGGAACACAATATTGTGAACTCTCTCTTCCTGCAGCCCGATCAGCTGGAAAAGACTAACTTCGAGCGCTACGAAAGATATAAATATATCGAGGAAAACGAAGCCATGTACGAAGAGTATATGATGGACGATGCCGAGATTTGTGTTGTTGCATTCGGCATTGCCGCCCGTGTTTCCAAGAACGCTGTAAACGAAGCCAGAAGGCAGGGAATCAAGGTGGGCCTTATTCGCCCCATCACCCTTTGGCCCTTCCCCGTGAAGCCCTTTAAGGAAGCCGCCGATAAGGTGAACAGCTTTATCTCTGTGGAACTTTCCATGGGTCAGATGATTGAAGATATTAAGCTTGCTATTGAGTGCAAAAAAGATGTTACTCTTTGCAATCGCGTTGGCGGCATGATTCCTTCTCCCGAGCAGGTGCTGGAATCTATTTTGGCCGCTCATAAAAACGGAGGTGCAAAATAATGGTAGTATTTGAAAAACCCCATGCTCTTACCGATGCTCCCTTGCATTATTGCCCAGGATGCACCCACGGTATTGTTCATCGCCTTGTAGCCGAAGTTATCGACGAACTGGGCATTGAAGGCCGCACGATCGGTGTTGCTCCCGTTGGTTGCTCTGTTATGGCTTATGATTATTTTGCCTGCGATATGATTGAGGCCGCTCACGGCCGAGCTCCCGCAGTTGCCACAGGTGTTAAGCGTTCTGATCCCGAGAACAACATTGTGTTTACATATCAGGGCGATGGCGACTTAGCATCCATCGGTATGGCAGAGACAGTTCATGCCGCTGCCAGAAATGAGAACATAACTGTTATTTTTATCAACAACGCTATCTACGGTATGACAGGCGGCCAGATGGCTCCCACCTCGCTTCCCGGTCAGGTGACTCAGACTTCTCCCTATGGCCGCGACGTTAAGGCTTGCGGTTTCCCCATTAAGGTTTGTGAAATGCTTTCTCAGCTTGATGGACCGGAGTATCTCGAGCGTGTAACCGTGAACAACGTTAAGAACGTTCGTGCCGCTAAGAAGGCTATTAAGAAAGCATTCCAGAACCAGATCGACGGAAAAGGCTTCTCTCTTATCGAGGTAGTTTCTTCCTGCCCCACCAACTGGGGTATGTCTCCTAAGGATGCTCTTAAGTGGATCGACGATAATATGATTCCTTATTATCCCCTTGGCGATTATAAGGATAGGTCGGCAAAGGAGGAAACAAAATGAGTACAAAGCAGATATTACTTTCCGGCTTTGGCGGTCAGGGTATTCTTTTTGCAGGTAAGTTTCTGGCATATAAAGGCCTTATAGACGAAAAGCAGGTAAGCTGGCTTCCTTCTTATGGCCCCGAGATGCGCGGAGGCACCGCAAGCTGCAGTGTTATTATCAGCGATGAACCCGTTGGCTCTCCTATTGTTTCCAGGCCCGACGTGCTGGTGGCAATGAATCTTCCTTCTTTGGATAAGTTTGAAGACACGGTAGTTCCTGGCGGTATTATTCTTGCCGATTCCACACTTATCGAACGCAAGGTTAAGAGAGACGATGTCACGGTTTATTACATACCTGCCACAAAGCTTTCCAGCGATAACGGATTTGGCAATCTTGCCAATATGATCATTATCGGTAAGCTTCTCGAGGCTCTGGGCGAATGGGGCGAGAGCGTGGAAACAGCGCTTGCAAAGGTTGTTCCTCCCAAGAAGGCTCAGCTTCTTGATGTGAACCGTGCTGCTATGCAGCTCGGTGCAAAGTTTGAATAAGGAGAGAAATAATATGAATATTTCTATCACAAAGACTACTGCTCCCAAGGTTAAACCCGAAAGCAGTGTGCTTGGTTTCGGCAAATATTTCACCGATCATATGTTTATTATGGATTACACCGAAGGTGAAGGCTGGCATGATGCCAGAATCGTTCCCTTTGAAAATCTTTCTCTTCATCCCGCTTCCACAGTGCTTCACTATGGTTCCGAGATATTTGAAGGCCTTAAGGCTTATCGCAGAGCCGATGGTAAGGTTCAGCTTTTCCGCCCCATGGAAAATATCCGCAGAATGAATAATTCCGCCGATCGCCTTTGCCTGCCTCAGCTCCCCGAGGAAGAGACTCTGGATGCCCTTATTCAGTTTGTGAAGATGGAAGAGGATTGGACTCCTTCCGCTCCCGGCACCTCTCTTTATCTGCGCCCCTTTATGTTTGGCAATGATGAATCTCTGGGTGTTCACGCTGTTCATAATGCCAGATTTGTGATTATTGCTTCCCCCGTGGGCAGCTACTATAAAGAGGGCATTAATCCCGTTAAGATCATGATCGAAGACGAAGATGTTCGTGCTGTTCGCGGAGGCACAGGTTATGCCAAGTGCGGCGGCAACTATGCTGCCAGCAACCGCGCCGGCAAGAGAGCCGAAGAAAAAGGATATTCCCAGGTTCTTTGGCTTGATGGTGTTGAAAGAAAGTATATCGAAGAAGTTGGCGCTATGAACGTTATGTTCAAGATCGGCGATGAGATCGTAACACCTATGCTTTCCGGCTCTATTCTTCCCGGCATCACAAGGAAATCCTGCATCGAAGTTCTTAAGAAGGAAGGCTATAAAGTCAGCGAGCGCCTTCTCAGCATTGATGAGCTCAACAGAGCTATGGAAGATGGCACCTTGGAAGAGGCATTTGGCTGCGGCACCGCTGCTGTTGTTTCTCCCATTGGCGAGCTTTGCTATAAAGGCAAGAAATACGCTGTGAACGATGGCAAGATCGGCACACTCACTCAGCATCTTTATGATACTCTCACCGGAATTCAGTGGGGTAAGGTAGAGGATACCTTCGGTTGGACTGTTGAGGTAAAGTGATCCAACAGCAAAATTATTGACAAAATACGGGTTTTGTGGTATAAATATCAAAATATTTTCAACCCGAAAAATGGAACATCTCGATGCTATTTCGGGATGTTCCGTTTGGCAAATATAGGCATAAAAATTTGCGGCTTAAAACGGACATTTGCCGTCGATTTTTGCTATAAATCTGTTTTAGAAATGCCCATATGGGCAAAAGTTAGGAGAATGTTTTATGAAGAAAATCAGAATTGCAGACACAACACTTTGCAGAGAAAATGCAAGCTTCAGCTTTAAGGAGAAGATCGAGATCGCCCGCCAGCTGGAGAAACTTAACGTTGATATTGTTGAGCTGCCCGCTATCCTAAATTCTAAAACAGATATCCTACTTGTCCGTACAATTTCTTCTTTTGTGAAATCCGCTGTTCTTTCTGTTTGTGCAGGCCTTTCGGAAGAAAGTGTGGAGTTGGCTGCGGCTGCTCTTCAGGGCGCTGAGAATCCCAGAATTCGCATAGAATTGCCCGTTTCGCCCGTTGGCATGGAATACACCTGCCACAAAAAGCCCGATAAAATGCTTGATTGGGTGAAGAAGATCGTGGCTATGGCCAAAGAAAACTGCAAGGAAGTGGAATTCTGCGCATTGGATGCTACCCGCGCCGATAAAGCCTATGTTCAGCAGGTTGTTGAAGCAGCTGTTGCGGCCGGGGCAGACGTTGTTTCTGTGTGTGATACAGCAGCAGGAATGATGCCCGATGAATTTGCTGCCTTTGCTTCTGATATCAAGGAAAAGATAAGCGTGCCCCTTGGTGTTAAGTGCTACGATAAGAATGGCTTGGCAGTGGCTCAGGCCATTATGGCCGCTCGCTGTGCTGCCGATTGTGTTAAGACATCTGTAGGCGGTGAGGTGGTGAGCCTGGAGACCTTTGCAGGTCTTATTGAAAATTGCGGAAGAAATTATGGGTTTGAATCCAATATTCGCTACACCGAGCTTAACAGAAACGTGAAGCAGATTGTGTGGATAGCTGATAATTCCGATAAAGATCATTTTATTGCACCCACAGTTGATTCCGAAGTTGCCGCCATTAAGCTTGATGCCAACGATAATCAGGCTGCTGTTTCTCTTGCCGTGGCAAAGCTTGGCTATGATCTTAATGCCGAAGATCAGGCAAAGGTCTATGAAGAATTCTGCCGTGTGGCCGAAAAGAAGAACGTGGGCGCAAAGGAGCTGGATGCCATTGTTGCAAGTGTGGCATTGCAGGTTCCTTCCACATATAAGCTTGTTAGCTATGTTATCAACAACGGAAATATCATCTCTGCCAGCGCACAGATCACTATGAGCAGGGGAGATGAGATTCTCCGTGATATATGCATTGGCGATGGCCCTATTGATGCAGCATTTCTCGCTATCGATAAGATCATCGGCCATCATTATGAGCTGGATGATTTCCAGATTCAGGCAGTTACAGAAGGCAAGGAAGCAATGGGTTCGGCCCTTGTGAAGCTTCGTTGCAACGGTAAGCTCTATTCCGGCAATGGTATTTCCACCGATATTATCGGAGCGAGTATCCGTGCCTACATAAACGCTGTAAATAAGATCGTTTATGAGGAGGCCTAATATATGAAGTTTTCTTTTTCCACAAAAGGCTGGCACAACAGCACTTTTGAAGATTTTTGCGCTGTGGCAGGGGATTTGAAGTTCCAGGGAATAGAGCTTCATAATATCTACAATCGTCTCTTCACCGAAAAAGACGGTGCATTTCACGATTATGCAGCCGCTGCCACTGTTCGCAGACTTTATGAAAAGAAATTGCAGATTCCCTGCATAGACACAGTGAATGATATTGCATCTCCTGCCGATTTTGCCAAGGCAAAGGAGGAGATTCTTCGTTGCTTGGAGATTGCATCCAATCTTCATATTCCCAACGTGAGATTGAAGGCCAGAAGTGTTGAAAACGCTGCCGAGAACGTGAAAGCGCTTATTGCAGACGTTCTGCCCTGCGCGGAAAAATGCGATGTTTCTCTTCTTGTTGAAACATCTGGTATTTTTGCTTCCACTTCTGCACTTCGCGATGTTCTGGATAGCTTTGCCAACGATAATCTGGGCGCCTCCTGGAATCTTTCTGCTGCCTATTTTTATGGCGGAGAGCAGCCGGAGGATGTAATAAAAAATCTGGGCGCTTATGTTCGCCACGTTCATTTCACCGATGCTAAAATGAAGGGCGATAAGATAGAGTATTGCCTTGCAGGAGAGGGCGATTTGCCCGTTTCCGATATGATGCTGGCTCTTCGCTCTGTAAACTATGATGGCTATATATCTCTCGTGTGGGATCCGGAATGGTGCCCCGAATTGGATGATATGGAGATAATTTTCTCCCAGTTCGTCAACTACATGAAGCAGTACGATGATACTTCCAGGAACGAGACGTTCCTTTATCACAACCGTGCTCGCACCGGCAAATATATCTGGGAAAAGGATCAGCTTATCGATCTCACTTTCTCTCAGGTGCTTGATAGAATTGTGGAAGAGTTTCCCGATCAGAATGCATTTAAGTACACAACTCTTGATTACACCCGCACCTACAGCCAGTTCCGAGACGACGTGGATCAGTTTGCCCGTGCATTGGTTGCAATGGGTGTTAAGGCAGGCACTCACGTGGCCTGCTGGGCATCCAACGTTCCTCAATGGTATATCGCATTTTGGGCCGCAGTGAAGATCGGTGCAGTGCTTGTCACAGTAAATACAGCTTATAAAATTCACGAAATCGAATATTTGTTGCGCCAATCGGATAGCCACACCTTGATTATGACAGAAGGCGCCAAGGATTGCCACTATGGCCAGATCGTTGCCGAACTTTGCCCCGAATTGGAAAACACGGTTCCCGGTAGCCATCTCCATGCCAAGAGGCTTCCTTTCCTTCGCAACGTTATCACCGTGGGCTTTAATCAGCAGGGCTGTCTTAATTGGAATGAGGCCCTGGAACGTGCTTCTCAGGTGCCACAAAGCGAGATCGAAAGAATGGCTGCTGCCGTGGATAAGGATGACGTCTGCAATATGCAGTACACATCGGGCACAACAGGTTTCCCCAAGGGTGTTATGCTCACACATTACAACGTAGTGAACAACGGCAAATATATTGGAGATCATATGGAACTTTCCACCGCAGATGGTATGATGATTCAGGTGCCTATGTTCCATTGCTTCGGTATGGTGCTTTCGATGACAGCATCTATGACTCACGGTGCCACAATGTATCCGCTGCCTTATTTCTCTCCCAAGCCTGCATTGGCCTGCGTTCACAACGAGCAGATCACAGCTTTTAACGGTGTGCCCACAATGTTTATCGCAATGATGCAGCACCCCGATTTTGATAAGACAGATTTCTCCCACGTTCGTGTTGGCATAATGGCGGGTGCAAATTGCCCCGAAGATCTTATGAAAAAGGCCACCGTTGTGATGAATATGAAGGAGATCGTTTCGGTTTACGGCCAGACAGAGGCCAGCCCCGGCTGCACGATGAGCAGCTACTACGATTCTCTGGCAGTTCGCACAGAAACTGTTGGCAGCGCCTTCGCTAACGTAGAATGCAAGATAGTGGATCCCGAAACAGGCGCCGATTGCCCTGTGGGTGTGAATGGTGAATTCGTTGCCCGTGGCTATAATATCATGAAGGGCTACTACAAGATGCCTAAGGCTACCGCTGATGCTATTGATAAGAATGGCTGGCTCCACACAGGAGACCTTGCCTGCAAGGATGCCGATGGCAACTATCGCATCACAGGTCGCCTTAAAGATATGATTATCCGCGGCGGTGAGAACATATATCCCAAGGAGATCGAGGAATTTATCTACACCTGCCCCAAGGTGAGTGACGTGCAGGTTATCGGCGTGCCCGATGAGCAGTATGGCGAAGAGATA
>JAZRGE010000025.1:0-14214 GCA_045644025.1 Acutalibacteraceae bacterium
AGAATGGGTGGAGTGGATAAGCAGATGCTGCAGTTGGGTGGTATGCCTGTTGTTGCACGCACTTTGCTTAAATTCCAGAACACAGATGCCGTGGATGGCATCGTGATAGTAACCAAGGCTGAAAAGATGGGCGCAATGGAGTCTCTTGCAGGTGAATATGGCATCAGCAAGCTTATTTGCGTGGCCGAGGGAGGTGCTTCTCGCCAGGAATCGGTCAGCCGCGGTGTTGCTGCCCTGGGGGATGAATACTCCACGGTGCTTATTCACGATGGTGCAAGGCCTCTGGTGAAGGAAGGCGTGATTTCGGCTGTGGCAAGTGCCGCGAGGGAATTTGGCGCCGCGGCCTGCGGTGTGAGGATTTATGATACAGTGAAGCTTTTGGATGCCGATGGAAATATTTGCTCCACTGTGGATAGGAATAGCCTTATCAGGGTGCAGACTCCGCAGGGCTTTGATCTGAACGCTTATAAGGCTGCCGTGGCTTCTTGCTCCGATCTTTCTGCGTGCACCGATGATTGTGCCGTGATGGAGCAGGCAGGGCACAAAATAAAGCTTATTGAAAGCGATGAAACTAATATTAAGGTTACTACACCTGCCGATATCCAGCTGGCAGAGAGAATCCTTAGCTCGGAGGGGAATTTATGATAAGAATTGGCCACGGATACGATGTTCACCGCCTTGTGGAAGATAGGAAACTGATTCTCGGCGGTGTGGAGATTCCTTTTGAAAAGGGGCTTTTGGGCCATTCCGATGCCGACGTGTTGCTGCACGCTGTGAGCGATGCACTGCTGGGGGCCGCAGCCCTTGGGGATATCGGAAAGCATTTTCCCGATAGCGATCCTGCTTATAAAGGCGCCGATAGCTTAAGGCTTTTGGCGGCTGTGGTCGAGCTTCTTGCCAAGGAAGGCTACAAAATTGTGAACGTGGATGCCACCTTGCTTGCTCAAAGGCCGAAACTCGCTCCTTATATAGCCCAAATGCGCTGCAATATAGCCGAGGCTATCGGAGTAGATGCGGGTGCCGTGAGCGTGAAGGCCACCACCGAAGAAGGTTTGGGATTCACGGGCGAGGGCCTGGGAATTGCAGCCCATGCAGTTTGCCTTATAGAAAAATAGCATACCTTTCTTCCCCCTTTCATATTTTTAAGCAAGGGGGAATATTCTTGTTTGGATTTAGCTTGAAATTAGATCTTAAAAGAACGTTGGCGATCTTTGCGGCACTAAGCTTGTTGTGTGCAGGGGTGGTTGTCATGGCGGGCGCAGGGCACCGCGGTGTTTCGGGTGCCACAGAGCAGGAAAGAATGGAATACATATGCTCGCTGGGATATATGCCTTCTCTTGCAGGGGCGGAGACTACCGAGATCTCCATACCTGAAGAGTTTTCCGACGTTTACGAAAACTACAACACTCTGCAAAAACAGGCAGGGTTTGATCTTTCGGATTATAAGGGTTGCCTGGTGACCCGCTACACATATTGCCTGGCGGATTTTCCTGCCGACGAATACGTTGTGGCCAATATCCTGGTGAAGGACGAAAAAATTATAGGAGGGGACATATCGTCCAAGCGGTTGGATGGCTTTATGCTGCCGCTTGAGGCCAAGAAAAATGGATAGACTGGATAAGATTATTGCAGGGCAGACCGGGCTTAGCCGCAAGGACGTTCACAAGGCTGTTGCCGCGGGAAGGATCTGCGTGGATGGAAAAATCGTCTCTAAGGCTGATATCAAGATAGATCCCCAAAATTGCGCCATAACATTGGATGGTGCCGAGATTTCTTATAAGAAATATAGATATTTTCTGCTAAACAAGCCTGCCGGAGTGGTCACCGAATCGGCCAACAAGCAAAGGGCTACCGTGATGGATATATTCAAAAATGAACCCAGATGGGAAAATCTTTTTCCCGTGGGCAGGCTGGATAAAGATACAACAGGCCTACTGCTTATTACCGACGACGGAGACTATGCTCACAGAGTGATATCCCCCAAAAGCAGAGTGGAGAAGAGATACGTGGTGTGGGTGGATGCACCCGTTCCCGAAAGTGCTTGCAGGCACTTCAGAGAAGGCATTGTGCTGGCCGATGGCACTGCGTGCCTGCCTGCTGAAATAAGCATAAGCAGCCAAGACCCTTGCTGCGCCGAGATAGTTGTTTATGAGGGAAAATATCACCAGATAAAAAGGATGCTTGGCGTGCTGGATTTGGGCGTAGATCGGCTTCACAGGGCTTCCGTTGCCACGCTTTCTTTGCCGGACAACCTGGCGGCAGGGGAGTACGTTGAACTGACAAGCGAGCAAGCCTATTCGGTTTTCGCAAGCGAGAAAAATGAATAAATTGTGTCTATATAGTGCAATTATGCACAAATATGTGCATTTTGTATAAAACGCAGCGAATAACTTTGGTTGAAAAAATCATAGAAAATGCAATATCGTTGTGTTATAATACTGAAGAAAGTAAAAGCGCTGATTTTGCGCGTTAAGTTTTAGGAGGAAAAAATAATGGCAAGTGTATCGTTTCAGAGCATCTGCAAGAGATACGCAGGCGGCGTGCAGGCTGTTGCCGATTTCAACCTGGAAATTAAGGACAAGGAATTCATCATCCTGGTAGGTCCTTCCGGTTGCGGTAAGTCCACCACCCTTCGTATGCTGGCAGGTCTGGAAGAAATTTCCGACGGCGAGATTTATATCGGCGACCGTGTGGTAAACAACGTAGCCCCCAAGGATAGGGATATCGCTATGGTGTTCCAGAACTATGCTCTTTACCCCCACATGACTGTTTTCGACAACATGGCTTTCGGCCTTAAGCTCCGCAAGACTCCCAAGGATGAGATCAGGAGAAGAGTTGAAGAAGCAGCAAGAATTCTGGATATATCCCACCTGCTCGAGCGTAAGCCCAAGGCTTTGTCCGGTGGTCAGAGGCAGCGTGTTGCTCTCGGCCGTGCTATCGTTCGTGAGCCTAAGGTATTCCTTTTGGACGAACCTCTTTCCAACCTGGATGCTAAGCCCCGCGCCGAGATGCGTACAGAGCTTTCTAAGATACACAAGAAGCTGGGTACCACATTCATCTACGTTACCCACGATCAGACCGAAGCTATGACAATGGCTACCAGAATCGTTGTTATGAAGGATGGCTATATCCAGCAGGTTGATACTCCTCAGAAACTCTATGATAAGCCCTGCAATATGTACGTTGCCGGATTTATCGGTTCTCCCCAGATGAACTTCATCGAATCCAAGCTTCTTAAGGAAGATGGCGTATACTACGTAGAGTTCGGCTCTGAAGATACAAAGACCCGTTCCGGTGTTAAGTACAAGATCAGGCTGCCCGAGTCCAAGAACAAGGACAACTGCCTCGAAGAGTATGTTAACAAGGAAGTTATCATGGGTATCCGTCCTGAGAATGTTCACGACGAAGCCAACTATCTCGAGAGCATTCCCGAGGGCATTGTTGAGGCTAAGGTTGAAGTTACCGAGCTTATGGGTGCTGAAATCTATCTCTACCTCAACTGCGAAGGCCACGATAACGATGCTCGAGTATCGCCTAAGTCTACTGCTCGTCCCCAGGATACTATCAAGATCACCATTGATCCTGCTTATATCCATCTTTTCGATAAAGACACAGAAAAGACAATCACCAACTAATGGTAAAATCAAAGTGCCGCAGCGCTGCTGCGGCACTTTTTTTATGCTTTCTCCTTTCGGCGTAGGGGAGATATCGGTAGCTTGTAACTTTTTGTAACTTTTTTGCAAAAAAATTGCAATTTACTCTTGAAAAATAGCTCAGTTTTATGTAAAATAAACAATGTGTAAATATGTATTTTTTGCAATCTTGCTAAAATTTTCAAATTAGTGGGGAAAGGTCGGATAATATGTCAGTCAGGCTGTTTCAAGGCATTGTAAACCAAATGAAAGAGGTAGTGGATCGCACCTTCGGTGTGGTGAATGATAGCTATGTTATCGTTGCTTGCAGCGATCCCAATCGCAACGACAGCGTTGTAGACACTACACTTATGCCCGGAGGTATCGCAGATAATCTCTACACTAAGGGCATGTATACTTATAAAGCTTTGGGCGAAGAGCTTACCCCCGAATACACCGTGTTTGTTGAGGGAACAGACGAAATGGCTGTTAAGTATGCCAATTTGCTTGCTATCTCCCTTGATAATATTAAGCTTTACTACGATGAAAAGCACGATCGCCGCAACTTCATTAAGAATATTATTCTGGATAATATTCTTCTGGGCGATATCACACTTAAGGCCAGGGAACTTCATTTTGAGAACGAGGTTGCCCGCACAGTGTTGCTGCTCCGCATCGCTAATCCCAACGACGTTTCCGTTTACGATGTGGTTCAGAACCTTTTCCCCGATAGAAACAAGGATTTTGTTATCAACATCAGCGAGACAGATATTGCGATTGTTAAGGAAATCAAAGGCGAGATCGAGACTAAAGATCTGGAAAAACTGGCTCGCTCTATTGTGGATACCCTTTCCAGCGAGTTCTACACCCACGCTGTTATCGGTATCGGCACCACTGTTGAGAAGCTTAAAGACGTAGCCCGTTCCTTTAAGGAAGCGCAGGTAGCTTTGGAGGTTGGCAAGATATTTGATACCGAAAAGCCCATCGTGAGCTATGATAGCCTGGGTATCGCAAGGCTTATATATCAGCTTCCCACCACACTTTGCGAATCCTTCCTGAGAGAAGTGTTTAAGAACGGCACGATTGCCAGCCTGGATCAGGAAACTCTCTTCACGATCCAGCGCTTCTTCGAAAACAATCTTAACGTTTCCGAAACATCCAGAAAACTTTTTGTGCATCGCAACACTTTGGTTTATAGGCTGGATAAGATCAAAAAGATCACCGGTCTGGATCTTAGAGAATTTGATCACGCTATCGTGTTTAAGATTGCTCTCATGGTTCAAAAATATATGCACTCCAATCCCACCAACTTTTAATTTAACGGAGGTTTTCAGGTGAGTACAGCTGAAATGGAAATGAATGGGATAAAACCCATTATAGAGTTTAAGGGTGTCTCCAAAACATACCCTACGGGAACTCATGCTTTGCGTGATGTTAACCTCACTGTCTATCCCGGTGAATTTATTTTCGTTGTGGGCCAGTCGGGTGCAGGCAAGAGCACGCTTATGAAGCTTATTATGAGAGAAGAGAAGGCCAACGCCGGTGAAATTAAGGTGAATGGCTACAAGCTCTCCACTATCAAGAGAAAGCGTATTCCCGAATTCAGGCGCACAATGGGAATCGTGTTTCAGGATTTCCGCCTTATTCCCACAATGGATGTCTTTGATAACGTGGCATTCGCCATGCACATCACCGGTGCATCCAGCAGAGAAATAAGAAAGAACGTTACCAAAATGCTTAACCAGGTAGGCCTGGGCAAAAAGGCTCACGCCATGCCTAATGAGCTTTCGGGCGGTGAGCAGCAGCGTGTTGGCCTGGCAAGAGCATTGGTCAATAAGCCTGCTTTGCTTATTGCCGATGAGCCCACCGGTAACGTAGACCCTAATATGTCCTACGAAATTGTGCATATGCTTACCGAAATCAACAAAGCGGGAACAACCGTGCTTATGGTTACTCACGAGCATCAGCTTGTACGTGATTTTAATCAGCGAGTGATAATGCTTGAGGGCGGCACCGTTGTGGCCGATAGTGCCGGAGGTAACGCTATATGAGACTGAGAAAATTAAAATACCTCATTGGCGAGGGTATTAAAAGTATTTGGGCCAACAGATTGATGTCGTTGGCATCGGTAGGCGTGCTGGTTGCCTGTATGTTGCTCATAGGTATCGCGGTGGCCATAAGTTTCAACGTGAACAAGGCTATGGGCGAGATCCAGAAGCAGAACGTGGTGATGGCCTATTTTAAGGATCGCAGCTGGGCTGTGAACGAAGGCCTTATAGTTCCCGATGAAGCCGAAGAAGGAGCTTCTTCTGATTCGGCCGAAAACGAAGAAGCAGAAAGCGAAGATAAATATAAGGATCTTTATTTCATTCACAACGATTCCGAAGGCGAAGAACTTTGCGAAGAGATAAAGAAACTGGAAAACGTGGCAGATGCCGTTTATATCTCGGGCGATGAAGGCCTTGAGAAAATGCTGGCCACAATGCCCGAAGCTCAGCAGGAATATTTTAATGAGTGGCTCAGCGAGGACAACCCTCTCTCCGCCGCCGCAATGATCACTATGAAGGATCTTGCCAAATTTGATGAGACTCTGGCTCAGATAGAGGCAATAGAAGCTATCGACGTTACCTATCATCAGCGCGATATTGCCGCTAAGGTTACATCTATCGAGAAGGCTCTCTCGGTTGCAGGCGTTTGGATAATCGGCATACTGTTGCTTATCTCTATGGTCATTGTTTCCAACACTATCAGGGTAACAATGTACAACAGAAAGCTTGAAATCAGCATTATGAAGGCTGTGGGCGCCACCAACAAGTTCATTCGTTTCCCCTTTGTGGTGGAAGGTGTTTTCCTTGGCCTCACATCCTCGGTGCTCACGATAGGCGTGCTATATTTTGTTTATAGCGCCGTTATAGAAACGGTTAAAGATTCCCTTGGCCTGGGTGAAGTGGTTCCCTTTATGGAGTTCATCTGGCCTGTGTTCGGAATATTCGTTGCCATCGGCTTTGTAACAGGCGTGTTTGGCAGTGTGATTATGATCAGCAAATATTTAAGAAAAGAAGGAAGTGAATTCAGTGCGATCTAAACCCTTCAAGTGGATCGGCGTTCTGTGCGTGATAATGGCTATGGTGTTGCTTTTTGATTCGGCACCCATGGGCTTTGTTGCGCGCGCAGATAAATCGGTTGATCAAATGAAGGATGAGTTGGGAGATCTGCGCGATGAGGCAGCCCAGCTCGAAGATAAGATTGCACAGCTTCGCAAAGATAAGGCCGCTAAGAAGGAACTTCTTAAGGCTCTGCAGCAAAGAGCAGACAACACCCAGGCGCAGATAGATGTCTGCAATCGCCAGATGGCCGAGATTGATGCTCGGATAGGCGAGATAAACCTGCGTATTCAGGCACTTGAAGCGGAGATGACGGCATCTAAAGAGCTTTTCAAAAAGCGCCTTAGAGCCACCTATATGGCAGGCGGCAGTTTGGGCGGCTCCAGTGCCATACTTATGCTGCTCGAATCAGAAGATTTTGCCGATCTGCTTGCTAAAAGCGAATTCACTAAGGTGATATCCCAAAAAGATAAAGCGCTTATGGATGAAATAAGTGCCAAAATAGATCTGGTGCAGGCCGATAAAGATCTTGTTAATTCTCAAAAGGCCGAGCAGGAGGTTGTGAAGGCTGAGCTGGATTCCCTTAAAAAGAAGCTTAATTCTCAGCTTTATGAGGCCGAGGAGGCCGTGAGAAATCTCACAGACGACGAAGAAGATGCCAAGCGCGATTTGAACGATCTCGAAGCCGAGATAGAACGCTTTGAAAGAGAGATAAACAATGCTCTTAACGGCGAAGATGGCACTTTGGATTTCGGGGCAGTTTCCTTTAAGTGGCCTGCTCCCGGATTCAATAAGATCACTTCTCCCTTCGGCTATAGGTGGCACCCCGTTTCCGGCGGCTGGAAGCTTCACGGCGGTACCGATATCGGTGGCAGCGGAATTTCCAACAGCCCCGCAAGGGCCGCGGCCGCAGGCAAAGTCATCGTGGCCACCTACAACGGAAGCTATGGATACTACGTGATGGTGTATCACGGTGAAGCCGATAACGGCAGTGAGTATGCTACACTTTATGCGCATATGTGGTCTTATTGTGTGAAGGTAGGAGACTACGTCACAGCAGGGCAAAAGCTGGGCAATATCGGTTCCACCGGTTCGTCCACAGGCCCGCATCTCCATTTTGAGATCAGGAAAGACGGCGAGCGCGTTGATCCTATGAACTATTTTTAACGATTACGGCAGGTAGATTTATGAAGAAATCCAGAATAGCAAAGGCTATAGTGTGCCTAATGGCTTGTGTGTGCGGAATGTTCTTTTTTGCTCCCCCGCAGGCCACACAGGGTGCTCCCACAAAATCCGAGCTTAAGGATCAAATAGCCGACCTGGAAAAGGATAGGGACAAGCTTAAAGCCGAAGTAGCCGATCTTAAAGCCGAGCGAGCCCCTATTGCCAAAATTAAAAATGCATTGGATAAGCAGGTGGATAATCTGGAGCAGCAGATTGAGGCTTGCACGTCTGAGATCTATAAGTTGGATGAAAGCATTGCCGAAAGCAAGGCTGCTATTGCGGCCAAGGAAAAGAAATTGGACGAAAGCAAGGCTCTTTTCCGCAAGCGTATCCGTGCTCTTTATATGAGCGGCGGCTCCAGCGAACTTATGATGCTTCTTGATTCCGAAAATTTTGCGGATTTCTTGGCCAAGACGGAGCTTACCCGAAAGGTGACCGAAAGGGATAAGGCTCTCATGGAAAAGATAATGGCCGAGATTGCCGAAATCAATATGATGAACGCCGACGTTAACGCCAAGATTGCCGAGCAGGATGAGATCCGTAAAGTCCTGCAGGGCAAACAGCGTGAACTGGAGGTTGAGCTTGAAGAGGTCAACTCCGAATACTACGCAATAGATAAAGAATATAAAGATGCTGTGGATAATCTGGAGGATTATCAGGATCAGCTGGATGATCTTTATGATGAGCTTGCTCAGCTTGAGGGAATTGCCTCGGGCCAGAACATCAAGTTCGATGGTGAGTTTATTTGGCCCTGCCCCGGTTATTTTAATATCACATCCAAATTTGGGCAGCGTTGGGGCAGGCTTCACAGAGGTATTGATATTGCCAGCTCGGGTATTTCGGGTAAGGCTATTGTTGCTGCAGCTACCGGCACAGTGCTTAAATCCGGAAAGCACAGCAGCTATGGCAACTATGTTGTAGTAAACCACGGTGAATACAACGGCAAACTTTACTACACCCTTTATGCTCATATGAGCAAGACACCGCTTGTGAAGGTTGGCCAGCACGTAAACCGTGGGCAAACTATTGGATATGTGGGCTCCACAGGCAACTCTACAGGACCGCACCTTCATTTCGAGGTGCAGGTTGGAGGAGAGCCTAAGAACCCTATGAATTACTTCTAAAAAAACGACCCCGAGACATCTCGGGGTCGATACCCTTTGTAATCAGCAGAACGGAGCATAGGTATGAATAAGAAAATTCCTTTATGGATGGCGCTGTCGGTCGGGCTTGTTTTCTCGGCTGTGGTGATGGTGGCAACGCTTATGTATGCCGCCTATAATTACGGATTGCTGCAAAGCAACGGAGACACAGCTATTCTTACCAAACTTCAGGCGATTCGGCACTCCGTTTCTCTGGAATTCTATAAAGACGTAGATCCCCAAAAACTGGAGGATGCTACGATAAAAGGCTTTATGGCAGGGTTGGGCGATAAATATGCTGCCTATTATTCTGCTGAAGAGACTAAGCACAACGTAGCCGATACCGAAGGCAGGAACGTTGGCATCGGTGCCAACTTCTTAATAGATCCTAAAACGGGCTATATGTTTGTGGAGCGTATTCACAGCGGCTCTCCTGCAGAAAAGGCAGGCTTTAGTTGGGGCGATAGAATCACATCTATCGGCGGAACCGAAGTGAACGCGAGCAACTACGCTCAGCTGGTGGCTGATATGAAAAAAGCTACGGAGCCGGTGGTTGTGGGTGTTAAAAAAGCCGATGGAAGCAAAGTGTCGGTAGAGATACTTCCTGCCGAATACACAGGACAATCTGTGTGGCTGGAAATGCTGGGTTCCACAGCGCTGATCACGATCACTGAGTTCGACGATACAACCCCCGATCAGCTTAAAGCTGCTGTTGATAAATCTATAGCAGCTGAAAACGTGATTTTTGATCTTAGGGGCAATCCCGGCGGCACTGTGAACTCGGTCTGCTCGTGTTTGGATTATCTTCTGCCCTCGGGTGATTTGATTGTGGCTACCTATAAGGGCAAAAGCTCCAAGGTGCTCCGCACATCCGATGAAGCTGCGGCCCTGCATAAACCTGCCGTTGTGCTTGTGGATGGCAGTACTGCCAGCAGCGGTGAGATATTTGCCTTGTGCTTGAGGGATATTTATAAGGCTCCCATCGTTGGAGAAAAGACCTATGGTAAAGGCATTATGCAGACTACCCACACCTTTCCCGATGGTTCTTCTTACAAATACAGTGTGGCGACTATAACTACCCAATCCCGCATAGAATATCACGAGATAGGGATAGTGCCCGATATTACATTGGAGCAGACTACGGATGAAAAACTTGCTGCCGCTATGGCATCTATCGTAAACGACCCTGTGGTGAAGGCGGCCCTGGAATGGCTGGCCGACAGCAAAAAGTGATTTAGGAGGCAATTATGCAGATCAAACCCGGATTTATGCTTAAGGAAGTTGCGGGCACAAATGTTGTGGTGCCTGTGGGCGAAAACTCTGTAGATTTCAATGCTATGATTACATTAAATGAAAGCGGTGCGTTCCTTTGGCAGGCACTCCAAAACGAGTGCAATTCAGAGGATCTGGTGGTGGCACTCACATCGGAATACGATGTGGACGCCGATACGGCTCGCAAGGATATAGATAAGTTTATTGCCACAATAAGCGGCGCAGGGCTTCTGAAATGAAGACTCGCAGTGTAGAAACATCGATGGAGCAGATGGCTGAGCTCATGCTGCCGTTGATCGAGCAGGGAATAGCCGCCGAACTTACTGCCACAGGCAATAGTATGCGTCCTCTTTGGCGCCATCGCCGCGATGTCATTAAGCTTTCGGCTGTTAACTATGAGAATATAGAAAAATGGGACGTATTGCTCTATCGCAGACCCAATGGATCATATGTGCTTCACAGAGTTGTGGGCATGGATTCCGAAACATTGGATTTTCTGGGCGATGCTCAGTTTGGTGTGGAGCGTGGGGTGCCAAAGTCACGCGTGGTGGCCAAGGCAATAGGATATAAGCGCGGCGGTGGAAAATATCGCAGCGTGGATAGCCTAGGCTACAAAGCTTACGTGCTTTTATGGTGCCATAGTCGCACTATAAGATATTTCTTTTATAGGATTTTTGTGCGAATAAAAAGGATGTTTGGAGCAGGTAAATGAAGGATTCAAAGTCTTTAGCATTCATTTTTAAGAATATTCGTCCCTATATGGGGCTGGTAGCACTCATCGCTTTGGAAGGGGCGGTGTTGTCGGTCTGCGGCGTTTTGCTGGCATTAGCTTCCCGCAGGCTTATAAATATTGCTTTTGGCTCTTTTGAGGGCAGCTTTCTTGCTACCTGCATTTTTATAGGCGCTATTGTGCTGTTTCAGGTGGTGGGAAGGCTGGTTGGCAATATGCTTCGCACCTCTGTGGCAGGTAAGATCACGATTGATCTCAGGCGCAAGATTTTTTCTCAACTTTTGGGAAAGGATTATGCCGGTGTGGCCGAATATCATTCCGGTGAACTTCTTAACAGATGCACGGGAGATATAGATCACGTAGTTTCGGTTGTCACAAACGTGTTCCCCAACACTATATCCCTCGCCACAAGGTTTTTGGCGGCAGCCGTGGTGCTTGTTTATCTGGAACCTAAATTGGCTGTTGTGGCACTTGTTGTGGGTGCGATTATTCTTTTTGGCAGCCTGATCTATAAGGGCAAATATAAGAAACTTCACAAGGAATGCCAAAAGAGCGAGGGCAAAACACGCTCGCTTCTTCAGGAATGCTTTGAATATATCGTTGTTATAAAATCCTTTGTTTCGGGTACACCTGTAAGCCGAAGGCTGGATAACCTGATGCAGGATAATTATGATCTTAAAATAAAGCGTGCTTGGGTATCGGGGGCTTCGGGCTCTGCGGTATCGTTAGCATTTAGCGCAGGATATTATCTAGCTGTGGCTTGGGGAGCATATGGCATTATCAAGGGTAGTATGGACTACGGCACGCTTGTGGCCCTTATGCAGCTTATTTCCCAGATCCGCATGCCTATCACGGGTATGTCGGGCCTTATTCCCCAATATTATTCCGCGCTGGCTTCTGCCGAAAGGCTCATGGAGCTTTGTGAACTGGAAGACGAAGCCGGATGCAATGCTGATATAAATGTGGGCGAAACATACGATCAGATGAACAGCATCGAATTCAGCAACGTTACCTTTGCTTATGATGCCGAAGATGTTATTTCCGATGGCAGTTTTTCCGTGCCTAAAGGCAGCATCACTGCCTTGGTGGGCAAGTCGGGCCAGGGAAAGAGCACGGTGTTTAAGATATTGCTTGGTCTGTTCCATCCTTCCGCAGGCAGAGTGGCACTTAGATGCGATGGCACCGACGTGGCTGTTGATGCTTCCACACGCAGAATGTTTGCATACGTGCCGCAGGGAAATATGATTCTTTCGGGCACCGTGCGTTCCAATCTGGAATGGGGAGCAGAGAACATCACAGAAGATCAGCTTAAGGATGCCGCAAGGGCTGCCGATATATTGGATTTTATTGAATCACTTCCCAACGGGTTTGACACAGAACTCGGCGAGAGAGGTCAGGGCATGAGCGAGGGCCAGATCCAGCGCCTTTCTATTGCCAGAGCATTACTTAGCGGCGCACCGATTCTGCTTTTGGATGAGTGCACCTCCGCTTTGGATGAAGCCACCGAGAGACGTGTGCTGGGCAATATAAAGGAACTGAAGACTAAAACCGTGCTTATTATCACCCACGGCAAGGCGGCGCTTGAAATGTGCGACAGCACCATTCGACTTGAAGACGGTAAATTCACCAATATATAAATACAAACAAAAATAAAGCGGACAGGATAACCTGTCCGCTTCGCTTTTCTGCTTTAATTATATTGCACGGGTAACCTTGCCGGAACGAAGGCAACGTGTGCAAACATTGACGCGGCACGGGGTGCCGTCGACAATCGCTCTTACGCGTTTTACATTGGGTTTCCAAGTTCTGTTAGAACGCCTGTGAGAGTGGGAAACCTTGATGCCAAAGGCGATTTCCTTACTGCAGATATCGCATTTTGCCATTTGAAAGCACCTCCTTTAAGTGCGCGTTGAATACAATAGCAAAAGAAATAATATCACATAACTCTCGGTTATGCAAGTGTTTTTTTCGAAATTAAGAAAATTTTTTATTTTTATATATTGCAGTCCCATTTAGGCAATAATATTCTATGCTAAATCTAATTGCGGAGGGCAATATGAACAGTTATATGGTTTCCGATGGAAAGGTGAAAATATCGGTTTTTAATGGTAACGGAATAGAAAGCAACGAGGCCTCGGGCATTTCACCCGAATTTTGTGCAATGCTGGGCTGTGCGGCAGGTACGGCGAATTGCGGCAGGGTAGGAATCGGCTTTGGCGGCGGTGCGGCCGGAGAGGCAATGAAGAATGCCTTTGCGGCAGGGGTGCAATCCACGGGTGCATCGGTGGTCGATTTTGGCGCTGTTATGGAATCCGAGGCTATTTTTGCCATATCTGCTTTAGGACTTAATCTTTCTGCATATATCACAAGTGGACCTCAGAGCAGTGTGCGCTTTTTGGGAGTGGGAGGCATTGCCGCTCCACCCAATGTGATGCGCTCTTTGGATGAAATAATATCGGGCGGAACGTTTCGCAGATGTTGCTGGAATGAATATAGGCCTTCCACCGATATCAGCGGAATAAAACTGCTTTATCGCAGGGAACTTTATAGCGGAGCCCCCAATGGATTGGCTCCAATGTGCGCTCGCCCCGTATGCGATAATCCCGTGGGCGAAGCCCTTTTTGCCGACATATTGTGTCAATTAGGTTGCAACACCGCCAAAGGGAACATTTTTCGGCTCTCTTCCGATGGTTTGTCGCTCACGATAGAAGATTCGGTGGCGGGGGTGATCGGCCCTAAGCGTGTTAGCGTGCTTTCCTGCGGAGCAGAATTTGAGCGGCACAACGATGTGTCCGTGCCCGAAAATGCACCACCCGAGATAGAGGAACTGGCAAAAAGGTATTCGAGAAAGGTTTATAGATACGGCAACGAATGTAGCGATAACGTGATGGCACGAGCCCAGTACCGTATGCGTGACGGTATTATGACTGCTATCAGAATAATGGCTTTTATGAGGGAGAGAAATATGACCTTGGAGCAGATGGATATGCATTTTTAAGGGCTAAATCTTTTCTTGACATAGCAAGGCTTAAAGGGTAAAATTGAGAATAGGATATTCTGCTCTTATTATACATTGGACTAATCTCGCCCGGGTGTAGCTTTGCCCGAGC
>JAZRGE010000026.1:0-7008 GCA_045644025.1 Acutalibacteraceae bacterium
AACATCATCCAACTTTTGATATGTCAGTTCGGTATCATAACCCATAACAACACCTTCAATATCATCGGAATAGGTGTCGTGAACATCTACACCGGCAGAAGCGAGTTCCTTTTTAAAGGATTCCGTGCCGGAAACGTAAAAACGAAGACCGGGATGATTTTTCACAAGATAATCAGCTGTTGCCTGAGAAGAAGTGATAAAATCATTCTCCGCAGCATCAATGCCCAATCTTTTAAGTTTCTCCACGTAGGCCGAAACGCTTTTGGATGAATTATTGGTCATAAACATATAGCGCTTGCCTGCTTTTTTTATGCTGCTGAGCAGACTATCCGTGAAATCGAAAAGCTGATCTCCCAAATAGAGAGTGCCATCCATATCAAACAAAAAGAGATCTATGTTCCTTAGCCTTTCCATTAAAGCACCTCGCTGCCAAATGATAGGATAATTATATCATGTCAAAACCTTTTGTCAACTAAGCTCAACCTTCAAGCATGGGCATTACTTCGGATATGAGAGCCTGCTCCTTTTCGGGCGAAAGCGTTTCAAAAGGAGCTCGACAGTTGCCACAGTTCACACCCTGGGCCCTTAATATTGCCTTAATAGATGGAGAAAGGCCGTATTTAAGCACCACATCCATAATTTCGGTAGCCTTTTGCTGCTTTAGAATTGCCTCGTCCATTTGGCCTTTTTCAAAAAGGTTCATTATATCAACATACCAATCTCCCATAAAATTAAAGGTGCTGCCAATTGCACCATCGGCGCCAAGAGAAAGGCCTGCAAGCAAAGTTTCATCGTAGCCGTTAAACACTGTTTTTTCAGGGAAAGCGGTTTTAATTCGGCGAAGCATATAGTAATCGATGCTAGTGTGTTTGATTCCGCATATATTGGGATGGGCCAATAATTCCGACAACTGCTCAAAGTTGAAATTCACATTGGTGAGTGTGGGAATATTATAAATAAGCAACGGTATATCCACACTTTCCGCCAAAGTGAAAAAATATTTCTTTATCTCCCCAAAGGAGAACCTATGATAAAACGGAGCCACTGATGAAATGGCATCATATCCAAGTTGGCCGGCAAAGGCAGCCATATCAAGAGCATCACGGGTAGCAATTGCGCCTATATGAGCAATCAGCGGCAATCTGCCTTTCACACAATCCTTAACAGCTCTCAAACCCTGTTTGCGCTCTTCGGCGCTCATCAAAAATGCCTCAGCCGAGCTGCCGCAAACAAAAAGGCCCGCCACTCCCATTTGTACATTCTTTTCTATCAGCGCTTCCAGCGCATTAAAATCAACGTTTTCGTTCTTATCAAAAGGTGTTGCCAACGCTGTAAATATTCCATGGAATTTCATTATAATCACTCCTCAGCTTAATTATATATCCTAGGAAAATTTTAACTGTAATTTTTTTGTTATATAATGTTAAAATTCTTCGGGATTGTACTGCGGAATTGCGCCCTTGTGGGCAACCACATAACCCGCCACCTTAGAAGCATATTCAAGGCAATCGTCAAGGCAATTACCGCGCATATATTTATGAAGAAAGGCAGCCGAAAAGCTATCCCCTGCTCCAACTGTGGATTCCACTTTCACGCTTTGGGCACAGCAGCGATATTCTCCGCCATCTCCGGCGCTAAAGGAATAGGCACCTTCTTCGCCCAATGTGATAACAACAAGCTTTATATTCTTATATTTTTCGGCCACCAGCTTTGCAAAAAGCATGCAATCGCCGCCATAGTTAATGCCCAAGTGATCTGCCACCACATTTAATTCTTCGCCGCTCACCTTAATAATAGTAGAGCTACTAAAACAAAGCTGCAGCGATTCTTTGTTGTAATAAGGTGGGCGAATATTCACATCGCAAAATATTTCTTCAAAGGAATGCACTTCCATAAAACTGCACAGCGAATTCAGATTATGTTCGTTTCTGAGTGCCAATGTGCCAAAATATAGCACATCGAAATTCTCTTCCACATTGCTACAATCTATAAAATCATAGGCAACATCCTGCAAAAGCACATAGCTTGGCACAGCGTTTTCATCCAGTTCCACATCACATCGGCCTGTTGGCTTGCCGCCAACACGGCTGATATATTTTGTGCTCACACCAAGCCTATTGATTTCTTCAATGGTCTCGTTGCCTAAATCATCCGCACCCACGGCCGAAAGCATAAAAACTTCTTCACCATGCATTGCAAGATGAGCAGCAAAATTGAATGGCGCACCACCAATAAACTTCTCCTGCGGATAAACATCCCACAGCACTTCCCCAAAAGATAAAACCTTCATAGCATTCTCCTTGGATTTTATAAGCTTATTATACAATAAATTTGTGTTTTTTCAATTAGAAAAGCACCCCGAAGGGTGCTTTTGCTATCTGGATTTTATGATCTTTTTTACTATTTTATTTTTTCTCAAAAAATTATACGTAAAGGGCAATCTACCTTGTATCTCAAACATAATTCTCCACAACAAGGGGTAATTGGGAGTGCTTGCAAGACACTTTAATCCGTAGCAAAGCAAGGATTTTTGCTCTGGTTTAGTGAATGCTGGGGTATTTCCGTTGTAACATCGCAAAGAAAGGAACATCTTAAAACCCTCTGTAAGGAAATCCACTTTCGCAGAACCACTACTTTTCTCGCTTTTACGTAAATACCACAAAATTACTTCTTTTTTCTTGGCAACGCCGGTTGTGTTGATTGCAGAATCTGGACGTGAACTAAAATAATAATATAATTGATGCTGGACATATAGCACTTTTGCGTTTTCCATATTACCAAAAACTGAAATATTAAAAGCCTTATCTTCGGAATAGGATAAATCAGTTGAAAACTCCTGATTCTCTAAGATCTCTTTACGATACAACTTTCCCCAAACATATCTATAAATAAAGTTGCTCTTTATATTTCCAGTATAAAACCATTGATGTGATATGGATTGATTCACAGTTTCATCCTTAACATCATCATTTCCATTTACATGTTTCCAATCGCACATAACAATATCTGCGTTGTGTTTTTCCATGTATGTATATAAAATCTCAAAATACTGACTATGAACCCAATCATCCACATCAATAAAAGCAACGTAAGAACCGCCAGCGCGCCTCAGCCCTGTATTTCTTGCAGAAGAAGCCCCGCCGTTTTTCTGATGCACCACACAAATTCTTGAATCCTTCTCTGCAAATTCTTTCATTATGGATAGGCTCGAATCCGTGCTGCCATCGTCCACACAAATTATTTCCAATTCTTTATAAGTATTATTTAATATTGAATTAAGGCAACGCGGCAGATAATCAGCGCAATTATAAACAGGAATAATAACAGATATTTTCTCCATTCAGCAAAGCCCCTTGCAATAAAAAATGCGGCTACCGAAGTAGCCGCACAAAAAACGCAAACTCCGATAGTCGCCAAACTAACCGAGTGTGAAATGGGGCGTACCCACTACAAACCGTGCGAAGCTGCGCTTTTATCAAATTCATCACGGTTTATAATGCTAAAAGTGAGCGCAATTATTCCCATAAAAAGAAAAAACACACCCAATTTCACACCTATTCAGTTAGTTTGGCAAAACCATAGTAGCATATCTTTTCTGCAATTGCAAGGAAAACATAAAATGCTCCCTTTTAAGGGAGCATTTTCTATGATGCTTTTTTTATTTGCTTTTCTGCTGCATCCTGCGCTGTGCGAAGCATATTTTCGGCAAATATGGCGTAGCCCTTGGTGCAATCGTCGATCAGCACGTGAGTTACAGCTCCAACAAGCTTTCCGTTTTGCATAATGGGGCTGCCGCTCATACCCTGCACGATTCCGCCCGTCTCCTTCAGGAGCCGAGAATCGGTAATTTTAAGAAGCATATTCTTCGTTCTTTCGCTGTCTTTATAATTTATTTTTAATATCTCGCACTCGTATTCCTTAGGGCCGGATGAATCAATGGTGGTAATAACAGTGGCCTTGCCCACCTTTATATCTTGTCGCAGGGCCATTTCCACACATTTTCCTTTTGGTTGCAAGTGGGGATGGGCAAAGACACCGGTCTCATCGTTGGCCAAGATCTGCCCCATATTCCCCTGCAAGAATCGACCTTTAAGTTCGCCCGGGCTTCCGTTCACACTTCTGGTGAAGGAAAATATCTCCGAAGGCACAATTTCTCCTGCTGCCAGCGGAAGTAAGGTGGCCACATCCGGATCGGCCACACCATGACCCAAGCCAGCCACCACGTTAAGCGCAGGAGAATAGAAAGTAAGTGTGCCGATACCTGCTGAGCTATCTTTTATCCAGAGACCTGCTTTATAGGTTTTTTCCGATAAAGAATATCGGGGGCTCAATACCAAATCGCAGGTCTCCTGCCCTCTTTTCACCTTCACGTTAATCTCATTGCCGCCTGAGCTTGATATAATTTCGGCGGCGTGAGCAGAATCTTTTGGCAACACGCCGTTTATGGCAAGGATTATATCTCCTTTTTTTAGTCCGGCTTCCTCGCCCGGATTTTGGCTACCTTCGCGTGTATCCACGGCTTGAGTAGACGTGACCAGCACGCCCTTTGTGAATATCTTTATGCCAAAGGAACTGCCCAGCACCACCACTTCGGTGTTTTGCACGGGAGTAACCTGCACCGTCTTTATGGGAATAACCCCAAACATTTTAAGCATTGCCCCGTGGCTCACATTGTTCTGAGCATTAGCAGGGCTTAACGCTTCTGTTCTGTGTCCCGATACAGGCACAACCGTCTGCAACACTATTCTTGATTTCCCTTCCACGTAAAATTCATCGGGAAGACTTTGCTGAAAATAGATAACACCACCAAAGATAAATGCTGCGCCGACTGCGCACAGCGAGCAAAAAATTGCAATGATCCTTTTAATAATCCTGCTCATTTAACCTCCGCTGTTTTTGCGTTTGCTATATTATTATCTGCTAAAAGATCAATCACTTACTTGATAATTAATAGAAGCAAATCCAATTTTTTATTGAAGATAAATGTTGAAAATTAAAATTAATGTGTTATCATAACAATAACATTGAACTTAAGAGGCGGCAAAATGAATATTTCTTATTTATTGGCGGCTATTTCCATTTTTATATGGTCCACAGTGCCTGTTATCACCAAAAATCTGCTTGGTGATTTCTCAAGCCTGCAGATCGTGGCTGTGAGTGCGCTTTTAGCCGCACTTTTTCTCATTATTTTGAACATTGCAAACGGCAATATCAAAAAGCTTAAGGAATATAAAATCAAGGATTACGTTACCACCATATTAATCGGCATACCCGGCACGTTTTTTTATTATATTTTTCTCTACATAGGCACCGATAAGATGCTGGCCTCTCAGGCTTTTATTATCAACTATCTATGGCCTATAATGAGCATTGTCTTCGCCTGCATAATACTAAAAGAAAAGATGACGGTGCGCGGTGCCATAGCTGTTGTAATGTCCTTTTTAGGCGTGATAATTGTCACGGGTGAAGATCTGCCTCATTTTGATGCAAACACCCTTATAGGCGCATTTTTCTGCATTTTGGGCGCGGTGTCTTATGGGCTTTTTACTGCGCTTAACAAAAAATTTACATATAATAAATCTATCTCTATGATGATTTCCTACACTACCACGGCCATTATGGCAAGCGCTGTGGTTTTAGCCACGAGCAACGCCTTCACTCTGAATTTAGTTCAATCCCTTGGTATTGCCTGGAACGGAATTGCATCCTATGCTGTGGGCACCACGCTTTGGGCTATTGCTCTGGATAAGGGCAGCACCACAAAGATCTCCAATCTCGCCTATATCACCCCCTTCCTTGCCCTTATTTGGACAGCCATTTTCCTTCGGGAGCCTATAAAGCCCGCATCAGTGATAGGCCTTATCGTGATAGTCTCCGGTATATTACTCCAGCTGCTTCCAAAAAAGAAAACGTAAATAAAACACCCGATACGATGTATCGGGTGTTTTTTATTAAAGTGAAAAAAGTTTTTTTGCGTTTTCCGAAAGGATCTTTCGGTTCTCCTCTTCCGAAAGGCCCAGAGCGAAGAATTTTTCCAATTCATCGGCAGGCCCCCACATTGGATAATCCGTGCCGAAAAGGACTCTATCAGCTCCATAGTTCTCAAGAGCACGGCGTGTAGTCTCCAGATCGGTGAATCCCATTGTGGAAGAGCAATCCACATAAAGATTCGGCACACCGCCCAGCTTCTGGGATGCTTCTTCCCAAATAGACCAGCCTCCGAAATGGGCACCGATAATTGTGAGCCCAGAATATATCTGCAGAACGGGAAGCAGACGGTTGGGATTGGAATTATCATAGCGATAATCACCCGTGTGCATTAGGATGGGCAGGTTTTCTTGCTCGCACAGCTCGTAAATCTTAAGGCAGCGGTAGTCGTCTATCTTAAAATTCTGAATATCCGGATGAAGTTTTACTCCCTTAAGGCCCAATTCCACAACTCTTCTAACATCAGACACCTGATCAGGGCTATCGGGATGAAGAGTGCCAAGCCCTGTGAGCAGGCCCTTATTTTCTGCAACAGTGGCAGCAATAAACTCATTTATGCTGTTCACCTGCTTGGGTGTTGTGGCAACAGATTGCACAATAAAATGATCTATTCCTGCTTCTCTGCCGCTTTTAAGCATATCAGGCACAGTGCCATCGCCATAGGATGTTACACCGTAGAAATTATCTGTGCCTGCCACGGCGCGAGATGCTATCTTTTCGGGATAGACATGGCAATGGGCATCTATTACGTAATATTTATCTTTTACCATTTTTTGCTCACTATGCCTTTTTGAGGCCCAGCTTTTCGGCTGCGGCTTCTCTCATTTTATACTTAAGAATCTTGCCTGCGGCATTCATCGGGAAGGAATCCACGAAATCGATATAGCGTGGCACCTTGTGCCTGGCCATATGAGCGGCGATATATGCCTTCATTTCGTCGGATGTCATGCTTTCCCCTTCTTTAAGGATAATGCTGGCCATTATCTCTTCGCCATACTGCTCATCGGGCACGCCGATAAC
>JAZRGE010000027.1:0-14938 GCA_045644025.1 Acutalibacteraceae bacterium
ATATTCCCTTTGATAAAAGAGGGTCTTTTCCGCTTGTGGCTGATGACAAAGGCGTTATCTGGGTGCCGGGGCTGAACGTGGCCGAAAGAGCGGCCGCAGGAAGAGATAGCAAAAATATTCTTGCGCTAAAGTTATTAAGCCGATAAAAACGGCTGTCTGCAGGGAATAATAGATATTATATCCGGCAGCAGAAAGGATGAATTTTTTTGAGCAATAAATTAAAGAATATCCTGCTTTTTGTGGGAATACCGCTGGTATTGCTTGTATCCATTGTGGCGATCACAATGGGTAGGCAGCAGCCCGAGAAGATGAAGGACAGCGATGTTGTTCAGATGGTGCTGAACAACGAAATATCCGAATTCGAACTCAACTGGTACAGCGGCGAACTGAAATACACCAAGAGAGCCGACGGTAAGCAGTATCGCTACACCTTGGATGTGCCTCAGGTGTTCTTTGAGCAGGTTGATGAGTTTGTGCAGGAGAACAATAAAACAAATGCCGAAAATCCTGCCAAATATATTAAATACAATCACAATACCGATGGAAAAGGTGGCTCCTGGCTTATCGAGTTGCTGCCCACCGCTATTCTCACCATTGTGATGATCGTGGCTATGATATTTATTTTCCGCCGCTTAAGTCAGGGTATGGGCGGAGATAAAGGCACAATGAATTTCGGCAAGGCAAGGCTTAAGAAACCTTCTGATGATAAGCGCAAGACCACTTTTGCCGACGTGGCAGGTGCCGACGAAGAAAAAGCCGAGTTGGCTGAACTTGTGGAGTTCCTTAAGAATCCCAAGAAGTTCAACGAGCTGGGCGCAAGGATCCCCAAAGGTGTGCTGCTTGTTGGCCCTCCCGGCACGGGTAAGACATTGCTTGCTCGCGCTGTGGCAGGCGAAGCAAATGTTCCTTTCTTTTCAATTTCCGGTTCGGATTTTGTGGAGATGTTTGTTGGTGTGGGTGCTTCCCGTGTGCGCGATCTTTTCGAGCAGGCCAAAAAGAATTCTCCCTCGATTATTTTTATAGATGAAATTGATGCTGTAGGCCGCCAGAGAGGCGCAGGCCTTGGCGGCGGACATGATGAAAGAGAGCAGACTCTGAACCAGTTGCTGGTGGAGATGGATGGCTTTGGTGCTAATGAAGGCGTTATCATTATTGCCGCCACCAACCGTCCTGATATTCTGGATAAAGCCTTGTTGCGCCCCGGCCGTTTTGATAGGCAGGTGGCCGTGAACTATCCCGACGTTAAGGGTAGGGAAGAGATACTCAAGGTTCACGCCAGAGGTAAACCGCTTGGCCCCGATGTGAATCTTAAGACTATTGCTCAGTCCACTTCGGGCTTCACGGGTGCCGACCTTGAAAACCTGCTCAATGAGGCTGCTTTGCTGGCCGCAAGGCAGGGATTAAAGGCTATCACTCAGCCTAATATAGACGAAGCAACTATCAAGGTGGTTATGGGCACCGAGAAGAAATCTCACGTTATCACCGATGAAGATAAGAAGATCACTGCCTATCACGAAGCAGGCCACGCTGTTGTGTCCTACTTCCTGCCCACGCAGGATCCTGTGCATCAGATATCCATTATCCCTCGCGGAATGGCTGCAGGCTTCACGATGTATATCCCCGTGGAGGATAGGGCACACGTCTCCAAGACAAAACTTTTGGAGGATATTTGTTCCCTGCTTGGCGGTCGCGCTGCCGAGCAGCTCACACAGTCGGATATATGTACCGGTGCTTCCAACGATATTGAGCGCGCCACAGAGCTTGCCAGAAAGATGGTCACACGCTACGGTATGAGTGAGAAACTCGGCCCCGTGATGTTTGGCGATCACAACGAAGAGGTTTTCCTGGGTCGCGATTTCTCCTCCACACCCAATTATTCTCAGGAAACAGCCGCCCTTATCGATAAGGAGATAGATTCTATCGTAACCGGCCAGTATGAGAAGGCTGTGAATATTCTCAAAGAGAATATGCCCAAGGTGCACGAAGTTGCCAAAGAACTCTTCCTTAATGAAAAGATCGATGGCGAAGCATTCATAAAGATTATGGAGAATTAAAAAAGGCTGCCGAAAGGCAGCCTTTTATTTGTTAAACGCTGGGGGAGATGCCCAGTTGACGAACTTTGGATGGTGCAAAGCCCATCAGCTTGTGGAACACTCGGGAGAAGTAGTTGTAGTCGGAAAAGCCTACTGCCAAGCCTGCATCAGCCACCGAAGCGCCGTTGGATATCATGTGAAGTGCGGCATTGCATCGTGTCTGGTTCAGATAGTGGTTGATGGTGATGCCGGTGTGGTTCATAAAAGTGCGGCACATATGGGATTTGGAGATCCCAAGCTTATCGGCCAGCTCCTGCAAACCGAAGTTCTCGGAATAGTGCTCGTGAATATAGGAGAAAATGCTGTGGGTGTATTGGAAGTCGCGGCTGTTGTGAGGCACGCCAAGCTTAGCGTTCTCACGGCAGATAAGCCCCATAAGGGCGGCGGCGTAGCCGATATTTATGTTGGTGGTGTTGCTATCGGGAGAGGTGGTTTCTTTCACCATTCTATCCATCACAATATGGATATCCTCCGTGCCGGGGATGCAGTGATTAAATTGGATATTGCGCAGAGAGTGGTGGAAAATGTGGGAATGAATATCCACCTTCACCACAAAGAACTCGCTATCATCGCAAAAGCTGAGGCTTCGGTGGGGCTCGCACCAATTCACCACTCCGAGCTGGCCTGCCATTATCCAAACGGGCTTGTTGCCCAGCAACAGCTGAACTCCACCCTTCACAACGTAGTAGATCTCAATCAATTCGTGCCAGTGATAGTAGCAACCGAGGTCGTTGGAGTTTTTATGATAAGCCAAATGGATGGAAAGGGGGTATTCTTGCGGCTGATATTCGTATGCGATCTCCATTTTGCATCCTCCGAAATCAATATTGTGCTAATATTGTAGCATGCTGGCGTATGTCAGTCAACCAAAAATCAATTTTGTATATATATATAGACAACAGCACTATGCCGTGGTATAATAAAAACGGTGTTAAACCAACGATATAAACAAGGAGGTTGTTTTTGATGAAGGTATATTTAAGAATGGCGGCACTGTGGCTGTCTGTTTTAATGCTTTTAGCTGCAGTAGGATGCACAGAGGAACCTATCGCAGGCTCTTCATCCGATGCATCCTCCGGTGTGCTCACATCGCAGCAGACTACAACTTCAAGCGAGATAATCGGCACCACGCCCGACGACGAATCTTCACAGCCCGATGTGCCCGTAGATAGCACGTCTTCGGCCGATAACTCTGCAAAGCCGAAACCCACGCCCGAGCCTACACCTGCTCCTGCACCTAAGCCAACCAAGGCCAACACGGTTACTCTTGCGGGCTGGTGGGATCTGCTGCCTTCTGCGGATGCAGCTTCTGAAAAGAGCCGACTTCAGTACTTCCAACTGCAGGAGGTAATGCATGATTATAACGTGAATGTTGAGGTTATCGTCGTTGATAAGCGAGATATTGTTCCCAATGTGAATGCGGCATATCTTTCGGGTGCCCATTGGGCCGATGTTGTAAATATGTCTTATTCTGATGCCTATGCTATGGCGCGTCAAGGCAGATTGATGGATATTACCAATCTCTACGATCATAACACCTTTGATTATAATCAGAGTGTACGCAAACTGATGACTATTAACGGCAAGATATATGGCTTCTCGCAGTTTGAAAGAGAGCTGGAGAGCGCCATTGCTTTTAATAAGGACATATTTGATAGGCAGGGTTTGCTTTATCCTTATGAGCTTGTGAATAACAAGCAGTGGACTTGGGATAAATTTATTGAATACGTGCAAAGGTCGGCTTATGCTTCCCAAGCCGGCAGAATAGAAACATATGGTTGGTATGCAAAGACAGATTCGAGCACTATCTCTTCGCTTATGTATGCCGCTATTGGCCGCCAATTTGTAGAAGTGAATTCTTCGGGCAAGTATCTCAATAAATCGGGCGGATCCGATGTGGCCGATTTCTTGAACAAGGTGCGCTCCCTTAATCTTATGGAAGCAACATACATGCCGCCCTCCAATGTGGTTACATGGTCGGATGCTCCGGAGAAATTCAAGGCCGGCAAGGTGGCTATGATGCCCTGCACAACAGCAGGATTGTATTCGGCTCTTAAGGATATGAATGATGATTGGGGAGTTGTCCCAATGCCCACAGCGAATGCAGGTGGCGAATATAGGCAGCTTTATCAAACTAACAATACTGTGATTGTTATGCCTCATCTTGATAAGGAATGGGCAAAGGTAGTGGCTGAGATATACACTAAGATATATCAAAATCCTTATACCGAGTCGGAATATGATGAATATCGCCAAACCGAACTTGAAGGTATGTACAGAGATATGGAATCGATAAAGATGATTCAAGATTACGCATCGAAATCTTCAGGTTCTTATAGCTATATGGATCTTTTGGGAGAAGTAACAGATACAGATATCTCCTACGAAGTGCAGAAAGCTTTGAACCCTGCCTTAAGGGGCGAAGGAAACCTAGATGCAGCCCTAAATAAGGTTAATGGTTATATTAAAAAAGCCTGCAACAATGCAAACAAATAACTTGCCTAAAGAGCTTGTTCTTCTGAACAGGCTCTTTTTTTGCGAAGTGGGGCAAAAAGCGGCTGTTTTTGGATGAAATATACATAGTATTTCGCTTAAATTTATATATTTTTTTGTATATATTTTGTAGACAAAGAAAAAATAGTGTGCTATAATCAGTATGTCTAATAAAAGAACGCTTGTTCTTTACGGCAAAATATGAAAGGAGCAATTTGCTATGAAAAAATTCGCAAGACTTATGGCACTTGTCCTCGCAGTTGTGATGATTTTCTCTCTGGCAGCCTGTGGTAAGAATGATACCCCCGGTACTAATTCCGGATCTGCTACCCCCGGCGTTGCAGAAAGAAATCCCAACTTCAACGGTGCCGCAATTAAGGTTGCCTGCTGGTGGGCTCCCATGCCTGTTGCTGATGCACAGACAGAAGAAGGCAGACTTCAGTACTATCAGTACGACGAAGCAAAGAAGAAGTACAACTTCACAGTTGAGGAAATCGTTGTTGATCAGCGTGATATCCGCACCAACTTCGAAGCTTCCCTTATGTCGGGTGACGTTTGGGCCGATATTATCTACATGCGCGCTGAGCAGGCTATCAAGTGGGCTCAGAAGGGCAATCTGCTGGATCTTACCGACCTTTATCCCATGGACAGTGTTGAGTACAACCAGTCTATGAGAGATTACTTCACTCTCAACGGCAAGACCTATGCTTTCACCTATTATGAAGACAACGCCGAAAACCTTATCTGCTTTAATAAGGATATCTTCGATCGTGTTGGTCTGGCCTACCCCTACGAGCTTTACAACAACAAGCAGTGGACTTGGGATAAGTTCGTTGAGTATGTTCAGAAGGCTACTGTAAGAGATGCCGCTACCGGCAAAATCGATGTATATGGCTACTATGCTTCTGCCTCTCTTGGCGCTGCTGAGTCCTTCATGTACACCGCTCTCGGCCGTCAGACTATCGAAGTTAATGCCGACGGCGACTATGTTTCTGCTATCAATGATCCCCAGGCTCTCCAGTTTATGGAAAAGGTTCGCACACTCAACCTGATGGATGGCGTTTATATGCCTCCTGCAAACGTTCAGACTTGGTCTGATGCTCCTGTTAAGTTCAAGAGCGGCCGTATTGCTATGTATCGTTGGTCTATGTCCGGCGGTCCCTCCAGCACTAAGGATGCCAACTTTGATTGGGGCGTAGTTCCCATTCCCACTCTGAACGCAGGCGAGGATTATAAGTTCCTCAACACCACTCAGAACGTTCAGGTTATGCCTGCTGCTCTTGCCAGCAACATCGAGTATGCTAAGGATGTAGCCTACGTATATCATCAGATCTACAAGAGCCCCTATGAAACCGAGGAAGAAAGACTTGCTGCTCGCGTTTCTATGTTCGAAACTCAGCTCGACGACAAAGAGTCCGCCAAGATCGTTATGGACATCACCGATAACTGCCCCGTTACTCTGAACAACTCTGTTATGATTGGTTCCGATGATCACTGGGAGAAGATCGATGTGCCCGTAAACAAGGCTTTCACCGGTCAGGATACTCTTGCTCGTGCAATCGCTTCTGTTGAGTCTGCTCACAAGACAATTGTAAACCAGGCCAACGAAGAAAAGAACAAGAAGTAATTTAAGCATTATAAAAGCACCGTGCAGATGCACGGTGCTTTTTTTATTTGTTTTTTATTATTCGGTGCGTTCGTCACCCCAGAAGAAGAGAGCTACAGTGCCGGGGCCGGTGTGGCTGCCAATGGTGGTGCCGATGCTGTAGATATCAATGGGAGCAGCCAGATTGGTGAACTTGCTTTCGATCATATCTGCAAGAGCACGGGCATCCACGTAGATATCGGAGGAGCTGATAAACACCTTTTGATTATAATTAGCGCCATCCTGGCAATGGCTTGCCATTTTGCTGAGCATTGTGGTAAGTGCCGCTTTGCGGCCGCGAACCTTTTGGCGCACCTTAAGATGACCATCCTTATCTACGTTCATCACGGGGCAGATGTTAAGCACGCCGCCAAAAGTGCCTGCCAGGCGGGAGATTCGTCCGTTCTTCATAAAGAACGTGAGATCGGAAGAAAAGAACCAACTGTGGATTTTAAGTTTGTTGGCTTCGGCCCAATTATAAACCTCTTCTGCGCCGGCTCCTGCATCTCGCATGTCTGCAAGCTTATCGGCAAGCAAGGCCATAGCACAACAGGCGTTCAGCGAGTCTATCACGTATATCTTCCTTTCGGGGAAGCGTTCGCGAGCTATTTCAGCCGCTTTGCAGGCCGAATTGAATGTGCTGGAAAGCCCGGAAGAAAGGCATATGTGCACAACGTCTTTGCCCTCGCTCAGGAGTTTATCGAAGTAGTCCAGATATTCGCTTATATTCACCTGGGTGGTGCGGGGATTTGCACCTTGGCGCAGCCTTTCGTAGAACTCTTCGTAGGAAAGGGGGCTGCCTAAGTCGTCGATAAAATCTTCATCATCCAACATATAGTGGAAGCAAACGTAGCTGATATTGCGGCTTTTCATATATTCCTTGCTTACATCGGCTACTGATTCGGTGCTTAAAATAAAATTACTCATAAAATACCTCCGTGACTTGATGTGTTTATCATAGATCATGGCGTAGATAAAAGCAATCTACCAAACAGCGAAGCAATTCTCCTATAAAAAATTAATGGAGTAGAGTTCTGAATGAGAACTCTACTCCCAATAGAATCGGTTATTTTGTGGCTTTGCGCCTCTTTTTTATGTGAAAACTAAGGGCTACGATCGTATGGCAGGGGATTGCCACAAAGATAAGTGGCCATATATCTTTTCCGCCGCTTAGGAAGATAAAATAGATTACCAAAAAGATGCTCAGCAGCAGGCCGTGGGTGATCCACATATTGTTCTTGCCTTTGTAGAACACCGAATTAAGCACCAGCAGGGTGATGAACGATGCAGGAAGTGCGAAGGAAAAGATGAGCCAATATTTTATATCTATGAGCCAAAGGATAACAAAGACTAAAATCGCGGCAGTCCATATTCCCAATATTGCTATGGTGATAATGTGATTTACGCTTATGTGCTCTTTTGGGGGAATCCATTCGTTGTCGTGCGGAGTTAAAAACCAATCGGTGCTAACGTTGAAATAATCGGCAAGGGCCTTAAGGGTGATCACATCGGGAAGACCTTCGGCACGCTCCCACTTAGAAATTGTTTTATCCGAATAATTGAGTAATTCGCCCAATTCCAACTGGGATATGCCTTGCTGTTTTCTTATAGCGATAAGATTAGCGGCAAAAACCACCTTCAGATCTTCCATACAAACACCTCACCTTCGTGCTTATATGTTACCATAAATTTTCCTTTTACACAAGAAAAAAATTTTTAAGAAAGGATTAACATTTCTATATTCCTTTATATTTTCTTCGGGTTGCAAGCCCACCGCGAATGTGTCGTTCCTTTTTGTTGGTATCCAGCACCAACTTCACCTCGGAATAGAGAGAGGGGTTTTCGTGGCTCAGGCGCTCGGTGACGTCTTTATGCACGGTGGATTTGGAGATCTTAAAAACCTTTGCCGCCGCGCGAACCGTTGCGCCTGTTTCAATTATATATTCCCCCAAAATAACGGGGCGATTGTGGGATATATCTTTCATACCATCAACTCCTAAATCGGCTAATAAATAGTATGAAATATATATGGGTTTTATGAATTGGCACCCGTGCCAATTACATTGACAAAACAGGAGTTTTTTTGTATAATCATAGTGTATGTGCTAATATGGCGAAAGTAGGTTCAAAGGAGAGAAAAGCAGATATGAAATGCTCACCGTTTTTTAGCGTGATAGTGCCGGTTTATAGGGCCGAAAATTTTCTTAAATCTTCTATGCAGACGGTGCTTGATCAGGGCTTTAAGGATTTTGAAATTATCCTGGTGAACGATTGCTCTCCTGATAATTCAGCCGCTGTTTGCGATGATATGGCAGCAGCCGACAGCCGCATAAAGGTGATACACAGCAGCGAAAATCACGGCCCGGGCGAGAGCCGCAATATTGGTCTGAATGCTGCCTGCGGCCAGTATGTCTTTTATATGGATTCCGATGACACGATGGTGCTCAATGCGCTGGAAAAGCTGCATGCTATTGCAGAAGGCGAGGATATTATCGCATTCGGTGCCAATGTTGTGCACGTGAACGAAGCGGGAGAAACGGTTTCCCAAAGCGAAATGAACAGTTGCGAGTTTTATGCCGATAGCAAGGATAAGATATGCACCGCTTTTTTAAGGCTGAGCGAGGCCAGATCTTTTCAATATATCTGGAATAAAATCTACCGCAGAGAATTTCTTAAAGCAACCAACGTTAGTTTTGAGGATATGAGATTAAGTGAAGATTTCTTCTTTAATATTCAGCTTTTTGGGAAGGCTCAATCGGTGCGGTGTGTTCGTGATAAATTCTACAACTATATAAAGCCCACATTCCAGACTCTCACAACAACTTATTCGCCCGTTTTCTTTCAGCTTGCCAAGCGGAAGTTTTTGGCCGAAAAAGAGTTTTTGGTGCAGTCGGGCTATGAAACTCAAGAGCATCTGAGTGTTGTTTATTGCAACCATATGAAGCATATTGTTTCGGCGTTTATCCGAAATCAATCTAAAAAGGCAAAGCTTAGCCGCAAGGAAAAAAGGGAATACGTGGCTGCCACGCTGAGAGACGATACCGTGCAGGAGCTCTTTGCTTGCTACAAGCCGCAGGGCCTGCAGAATAAAGCGGTGCTTGCTGTGCTTAAAACAAAAAATATCACCTTGTGTCTTTTGGTAGCAAGGTTTATATCTGCGCTTCAGAAAAACGTGCGCTGATTTTGGGGATGTATTTAATGGTAGAAAATAAACTTAAAAACTTAAAATGGCTGCTTACCACCACCTACTTTGTTTTCATGGTGGTGTATCTGCTTATCCGAGATGTTACACCGCTTTATTTTCTCATAAGCCATCCGGCTATTTCGGTCATCATCTTTGCGGTGGGCTTTGCCATAATTGTGTGGGACCTACTCACCGATGCTAATTGCATCAAGGGCCGACCTGTGGATTTTTTTGCCGCATTTATAGTGATTTGCGTTATTTCCAGCATTATCAATTATAAGTATGGCGTGGCAGGCAACATTAAATGCATCGGTGCAATGGTGCTTGAGTATTTTGTCTTCTTCAGCGTGGGTGCCGGGGAAGATAGGAAGAAGATGCTGAGGGTTGTGCTGAACGCCCTTATTCTTGCGCTGTTTATTCTTATATTTATCTCGGTGCTTATGTATATCTTCTCGGTGGATTACACCGTGAATTATCGCGGTGTAAGGGCCGATCAAGGCTTCGACACCACCTACGGCAGGCTTTGGGGTGTGTTTATTGATCCCAATGCAATCTGCTATATAGCGTTGGTAAGCTTCTTTGCATCCTTCTATTTTATGTATGCCTACCGTAAAATTTGGGCCTATGTGTTTTATGGTATGAACGCCCTGTTCCAGATGCTGTTTATAATGCTTTCGGTATCCCGTTCGGCGCTGCTGATTATGGTGGCCATACCTATTGTATCCGCAATTTATCCCATATTCACGTTTATAAAGACTAATTTCAAAAAAGCGATTTGCTCGCTGATTGTCACTGTTTTAATGTCGGGAATGCTTTACGGCGTTTACCAGGGCCTTAACTACGGCACGCCCTATGTTAAATACGCGGTGTTGTATTGCGTGGGCAACCAAGGCCGCGAAACTATTGTTGATGCCTTTGATAATTTCTATGCCTTCAGCGGCACACCTATACTGAACCAAAAGGAAAACCACGTGGAAAATCCTAAGGAAGAAGTTAAGCCCGAGGTGGAGGAGATCGTTCGTAAGGACGAAAAGGAGGATATCTCCAACGGCCGTTTTGCCAGATGGAAGGGCGGTCTGGAAGTCTTTAAGACTACCCCCATCTTTGGCACCTCTCCCCGAAACGCTGTGGCGATAGCCAAGGAAAGGACTCCCGACACAGTGATGGGTAAATACGGTTGGATCACCCATTGTGCCTATCTTGAGGTTCTGGTGAATTCGGGTATTCTCGGTGCTTTGGCGCTTTTGGGTAGCTTTATTTACATAGCTGTGCTCTTTATTAAATCGGCACTCAAAAAGGCTTTTAGCTTCCACACGTATATTGTTTTCCTGGCCTTCCTTATTGTGGCCGCAGGAATCTTCTTTATTTCGGATGTGTTCTTTGTGTTCACTCTGAACTCTCTCTTGTTCCTGTTCCTTATGGGCTATTTGTTTGGTTGGTCCGATCATTCCGATAATAGTATCCTCTATGGTGCCTACTGTGCCATAAAAAGGAGATTTTCTAATGAAAAAAGTTCTGATATTCGGGGTTAAGGTGCATCCAATTGGCGGCGTAGAAAACGTTGTTATGTCGTACACACGCCGATTGAGCCGAGATATTATTTGCGATTACGTGATGTTTGGCGCCGATTCTCCCTTTGAAGAAGAGATCAAGGCTCGCGGTGGCAAGGTTTTTTATTTGCCGAACCGTGTGAAGCATAAGGCCGCTTATAAAAAATCGTTCGATAAGGTGCTTAGAGAAGGCGGTTATGATGCTGTGTGGGGCAATTATTCAGGCCTCACCAATATAGACCTTCTAAAGCTCGGCAAAAAGCACCGCGTGCCCGTGCGCATTGCCCATAGCCATGCTTGCGCGCTCACCTGGGGTAACCCGATTATGAGATTTTTGGTGCCGCTTTTCCACTATATGAATAAAGGCGCCATCGCTGAATATGCCACTCATTTCTGGGCTTGCTCTAAAGAAGCAGGGGAATTTATGTTCCCTAAAAAGGCGCAGGATAAATTAGAGATCGTGAATAATGCGATCGATATTGCCGATTTTTGCCCCGATGCCGCGAAACGGAAGGCAAAAAGAGAAGAGCTTGATGTAGACGATAATTTTGTGGTGGGTCATATTGCTCGCATGAGTGAAGAGAAGAACCAGTTTTTTATGCTGGATGTTTTCCGCGAGTTTCTTAAAACCAAGCCCGAAGCCAGGCTTTTATTTGTGGGCAGCGGCGATATAGAAGGTGCACTAAAGGCCAAGGCCGAAGCGGATGGCCTTGGTGAAAAGGTCTTGTTCCAGGGTTTTCGTACCGATGTGGCCGATTATCACAGAGCAGCCGACGTTTTCCTGTTCCCATCTATCGTGGAGGGGCTGGGGCTCAGCCTTATTGAGGCGCAGGCCTGCGGTGTGCCCTGTGTGGCCTCCGCCAACGTGCCGAGAACTGCCGATATAAGCGGTTGCGTGGATTTCGTTGGATTGGATGAGCCCATAGAAGTATGGTGCCGGGCACTTCATAATATGGGCGAAAAGACTATTTGCGAACCCGAAGAAAAAGTTAGAAAAGCTAATTTTGATATAAATGAAGAAGCCGCGAAAATGAGCAGCTTCTTTAAGGGAGAGAATCTCTGATGAGTAATCCTTTGGTAAGCGTTGTAATTCCTGTTTATAATCTTGCGTCTTATCTGCCTAAGTGCATTGAAAGCGTGCTGGGCCAGGGAATAGATGCACTGGAGATCGTGGCTGTGGACGACGGATCTACAGATAACAGCCGCGACATTTTGCAGGAATATGCCGAGAAGGACAACAGAATAAAATTGATCTTTAAGGGAAACGACGGTGTTTCCAGCGGCCGAAACGCAGGCCTTGAAAAGGCTTCGGGAGAATATATCTTTTTCCTCGATGGCGATGATTGGCTGGAAAACGGTGCGCTTGACAAGCTTCTTCAATATGCGAAAGAATACGATATCGTGCAGGGCACCTATGTGAACACGGATTCTTCGGGCCACGAAGAACTCGACGTTGAACCGATGGACAGTGATGTTGAAGGATACGATGAAATCATAGGTGCATATTTCCTGCACCAAATTCACGAATCCTGTTGTAATAAGCTATATAAAAGGGCGCTGATAGGGGACACCCGATTTGATACTGCCCTTGAAGTGGCGGAAGATTCTAAGTTTGTTTATAACTTGCTTAAAAAGGCAAAGAGAGTAAAGACTATTGCCGATACAACCTACCATTATTTTGTGAGAGAAAATTCCTGCACAAGGCAGCAGCTTGCCGAAAAGCATTTCGATCCGCTAAAGCTAAGGGATATGCAGTTCGGAGAAATAGGGGATAATAAATCTCTTCGCGAGAAGCTTATTTGTTCCGATTCCAAACTTACATTCTTCATTATCCGCCAGATTCTGCAGGATGAAAGCGGAAAATTCAGAGATAGATTGCCTGCCCTTCGCGCAAGGGTGATGAAATATAAACGGAATGTGGTTTTTTCAAAATACATCGGCGTCAGATTTAAGATAGGCGCTGTGCTTTTGTGGCTATTTCCCAAACTTTTCTATAAAATTTACAGCAAATAAAAGGAGTCTTTATTTTGGCTGAAAATTCTGCAAATCTAAAAAGCAAAGCCTTTGGCGGAGCGTTCTGGTCGTTCAGCGAGCGCGTTGGTGCCCAGCTGGTCTCAATGGTGGTTACCATTGTGCTGGCAAGGCTCCTTATGCCCGATGACTACGCCGTAGTAGGCATAGTTACCATCTTCTTCACAGTGGCCAACGTGCTTATTTCCGGTGGGCTTAACACCGCCCTTATCCAGAAGAAGGATAGCACTCCCATCGATTTCTCCACCATACTCATCACCAGTCTGGGAGTTTCTCTTTTTATCTATCTGTTGCTTTTCTTCACAGCCCCGCTTATTGCCGATATCTATGGCATAGCCTTGCTTGTGCCCGTTATAAGAGTTATGGGTGTTGTGCTTATAATCAACGCCTATAAATCTATTCTCACGGCCTATATTGCCAACACAATGCAGTTCAAGAAAATGTTTACTGCCACTATCTCCGCCACGCTTGCTTCGGCGGCGGTGGGAATTGCAATGGCAGCCGCAGGGTGCGGTGTTTGGGCGCTTGTTGCTCAACAGATGATAAATGCCGCCGTGGGCACTGCAGCATTGTTTATCAGCACAAAATTTCGTGTGCCTTTTATCTTCTCTAAAAAGAGTTTTAAGGAACTTTTTGGCTACGGATGGAAGATATTTGTGTCTTCACTTATCTCGGTTATATACGATGAAATCAATCCTCTTATCGTGGGCCTTAAATTCACAGCGGCCGATCTCTCGTTCTACACCAAAGGTAAGAGCTTTCCTTCTATGCTCAATACCACGATCGGCAGCACTTTATCCACAGTTCTGTTCCCCGTGATGTCTAAGGTGCAGGATGATAAGGAATCTCTACTTGCCATCACCCGCCGCTATATTCAGGTGGCTTCATATTTGGTTTTCCCGCTTATGTGCGGCTTCTTTGCCGTTTCGGAGAGTTTTGTGGCTCTTCTTCTCACCGAAAAGTGGATGCCTGCCGTGCCCTTTATTCAGATCTTCTGCATTTCTTATATGTTTGATGTGATAAACGTGGGCAATTTGCAAACTATTAAGGCCATTGGCCGAAGCGACATAAGCCTGATTATGGAGATTGCCAAAAAATCATCGTATTTTGCGGTGATCCTGGCCTTTGTGTTCTTTAGCCCCAGCCCCCAAGTGCTGGCCGTTTCTTCTATCGTGTGCGTTATGGTGGCACTTATAATCAACACCATACCCAACCGAAAACTGATCGGCTATAGGTTGCGCTATCAGCTGGCCGATATTTTGCCCAACTTTTTAATTGCCGTGGCAATGGGAGCAGCCGTTTGGGCTATGAACGCATTACCTATTTCTCCCTTAGCGCTGCTGCCTCTGCAGATAGTGGCAGGTGCCGCAATCTACGTTGCTCTGAGTTTGGCCACTGCCAATAAGAATTTCCAATATCTTTGTGCCACCCTGAAGGGATCTTTAAGGAGGAAGGCAAATGCTTAAGGATATTATAAGAAAAATGCTGTCTGCTTTGCCGATGCGCAACGTGATTTTATTTGAGAGTATGCCCGATTTATCGGACAACCCCGTGGCGGTTTTTCGTGAGATGATAGATAGGGGACTCAACGAGAAATATAAGTTTGTCTGGCTTGTTTCTAAGAATGAAAAATACCCCGAGATAAAAAATGTGTCTTACTGCCGCCGCGGCAGCAAGCTTTTTAAGCTGAAACTTATATATTATCGCCTTTTTGCCAAGGCAATTGTTTGCGGCAACGATTTTATTGTGGCCATAAGGGAAAAGCAGAAGACTTTCTATCTTTCCCACGGCACGGCAATTAAGAGCGTGAGATCCTACTACACCGTGCCCGAGAACGTGAATTATCTTTTGGTGGATGGTGAAGGCACAAGAGAAATGATGTCGTACCAATTCAATAAGGAACTTGATAAGACTATCGCTCTGGGATATCCCAGAAACGATG
>JAZRGE010000028.1:0-7586 GCA_045644025.1 Acutalibacteraceae bacterium
TTTGAAAAGGATTCACCCGTTATTTTTTTAACTATGCTACCCGAATAAACCGCTGAGTATCCTATGCGTTCTGCAAGGCCTTTCAGACTTGCCGTTTTTAAATTCTCCGTTACATAGGCTTCAATTTTTTTGAACAGTATATCAGACCTGCCATTCATTCGGTTTGACTTAAATTTTTCAAGTGCTTCAACCGCTTCCTTGCGGCTCGGAATAGAGGGAGCCGCGCCCTTTCTGGAAACAGCTATTGCCGACGCTACAGAAGCTATCTTTAAGGTTTGTTCCATTTTTTCAGCCTTTGCTATGCCGGCAACAAAAAAGCCTGTGAATGTATCCCCTGCCGCCGTTGTGTCTACCGCATCTACTTCAAAGGCGGTTTGATATATTTTGTTAACGGAATCCATATAAATGCTGCCGTTAGCACCAAGGGTGAGCATTATTTTAAGATTGGGATAGTTCGCCTTAAAGAAATCAAGACATTCCTCCGGCTCTTCACAGCCCGATATATCTCTTGCCTCTACTTCATTCAAAATAATAAAAGATAATTTATTGAAATCTATTTTAGAAATTTCTTCATTAAAAGGCGAGGGGTTAAGCACAATGGACATACCTTTTTCGAAGGCTTTTTCTATAATATAGTCAACGTTGTTCACTTCATTTTGTAGGAGCATTATATCGTCCTTAACAAAATTCTCTAAAACGTTGTCGATATATTCTTTTGTTAACATTTGGTTAGAGCCTGGGTATAGAAAAATAGAATTTTCTCCACATCTTCCAACCTGAATTATGGCATGACCGTTTGTGGTGTCTATGCTTTTAAGCAAAGAAACATTAACAGAGTTTTCGGCCAAAATTGTTCTTAAAAACTCACCATCATTTCCCACGTTGCCGGCGTGGTAAACATCTGCACCTGCTCTTGCAGCCGCAATGGATTGATTCAACCCCTTGCCGCCGGGAAACGTTTCAAGGCTATGGGTGGTTTCGGTCTCGCCGGGCGTTACAATATGGTCCATGGAATAAACATAATCTATATTACAAGAACCGAAGTTTAATATTCTCATAATTCATCCCCTTCAAACTTCATTATAGCAGCAATAAAAAGATAATCAAGCACCATAAAAACGAAAAAAGGAACCAAAAGCAACATTTAGGGTAATGCTTATTGCTGCAAAACCGTCATCGTCTACGGCACCGCGGCCAGCGCAGTTTACGGGTTTATTTATCGGATAATTGCGTTATTATAATAAAAGGAACCCCAAAAATCGGGATTCCTTTTATTCATTTATTATCTTTTCATAAATATCGGCTATGAGGCGGGCGCGCTCTCCTGCTTTTTGGATGTATTCCGCCGCGGTGATGCTATCGTAGATCAGATCCTTTTCCGCTTTGGATGCCGAGCGCTTTTTAAGCTCAAAATTCAATATTTCCTGCCGCGGCATCCCTTTGAGCCGTGCCAGCTCGCTTGGCCATTCAATATTGCCATCATAGGGCAGAAAATGCAGATCGTCGATAGGAGTGGGGAAATCTTCGGGGTTGCGGTAGCCTAAATTATCGTTGATATGAGTCATTATCAGCCTATCCCCATAGGATTTAAGGAAATCGGTCTTGTGAGGGTAGCAATGATCGTGCCCCGAATCCCAGCAGTAGCCCACGTGAGCCCTGCCACGGTAGCGATCCATAAGGGCGGCCAAGTATTCTTCGCCCTCCAGATTTTCAAAAGCAATCTTCACGCCCTTTTGCTCAGCGTAGTCCACAATGCTATCAAAAGCACAGAAATCAAGGGGATCAGTGGGGAAGGTGTAGATAAGACCCTGCCAGCCGTGCATCACCATAATGGGTATGCCATATTCGGCGCAGGCATCAACGGTGCTAAAAATATTGCTTTTAGTTTGAGCGCAGATAGGATCGGCAGGCTGCCAAAGGAGATCGATCCCACCATGGGGCGCGTGAAGTGATTGAACGATCATATTGTGCCGCTTAGTGAACTCTTCCAGCTCAACCATCGGCAATTTGGGCGACCAAACGGGAGAGACGGCCGAAAAGCCCGCTTCATGAAGCAGAGCAATCACCTGCTCCAAAGGGCAATCATACTCTGCCTGCAGGGAAAACCCAAGCTTCACCATCATCTCCACCTCCGATTCTAGATTGCTATCAGCATATCATATGCTGCGAGATCTGTCAATTTTTCAGATAAAAAAGCTCGGGCAAAAGCCCGAGCTTTAGGGGTGATTTTATTCCATTATCTCGGCGGAGACTATCACCCAGCCGAAGTTGGAAGCGCTGCAGGGAGCAAAGCGGGTGATTGCCATTGCGGTGTAGATCTCGCCATCGTGGGGATCGATCTCGGCACGGGAAACCACCTTGAGCATACCGTATTCTTCGGGGTAGATCTCCACGATGCTGTGGCTCATATCCACTCCGCCGCGGGGCAGGATAAGCGTGTGGCCTGCCATTTGGGGCAGCTCGGCATATTCGCAGGCGGCTGCAGGAACGCTCACACCATAAAGATTATAAACAAAGCTTTCCAGCAGGCTGTTCTCCAAAAACATAAAACCGCTTTCATCGGCCACGGCCCTATCAAGCAGAGCAAGAGCCGCTTCCTGCATAAGTTCGGCAGGGTTTTCCAGCGCTTCGCCATAAGCACGGTTGAGATTAAGCATATGCTCCAATCTTGCTTCCAAAACCTGCTGCTCGGTGCCGGGCTCGGCTGCCACGGGGGCTTTTTCTCTTATATGCGGGGCAAAAGTTCCCGAAAAAAGGCAGAGCCAAGCCATCAAAACTGCCAGGATCAACGCCATCTTTTTCATACTTCTCGCCCCTTTCTGCTTTCTGTTTTTATTATATGCCATCGCATACCTAAAAGTCGTTTCATTTGCATTACAGTTTAATCTCAATTTAGCAACAATGGGTTACATTTTGATAAAATTGGTTTACTTTTCTTATAAGGTGTGCTACAATGCTATTCGGTGGAAGTTGAGTGTTCCGCCAAGGTAAATTTTAGGCCGAAAGGCTTTAATATGAGGTGTTAATTATGGATAAACTTATCGGTAGCGCTATCGTCGGTCAGTCCGGCGGCCCCACATCGGTTATCAATGCCAGCGTTTACGGCGCATTCTATGCCGCTCTTCGCAGCGATTGCATCACCAACGTGTATGGCGCAGCCAACGGCATCAAGGGTGTTCTGGAAGATAGGCTCTACGATATCAGCAAGGAAGACGAAAAGGAACTTGAGCTCCTGCTCACCACTCCTGCTTCGGCTCTCGGCTCCTGCCGCTACAAGCTGAAGGATTCTTCTGTGGATGATACCGACTACAAGCGTATGCTGGAGATCTTCAAGAAATATAACGTCCGCTATTTCTTCTACAACGGCGGCAACGATTCTATGGACACCTGCAACAAGATAAGCAAATATATGCAGAATTCCGGCTGGGAAATGAGAGTTATGGGCATCCCTAAGACTGTGGACAACGATCTTTGGGCCACCGACCATTGCCCCGGCTACGCAAGCGCCGTGAAATACATCGCCACATCCATTATGGAGCTTTCTCTCGATGTGGGCGTTTACGATCTGGGCGTTATCACCGTTGTGGAGATTATGGGAAGAAACGCCGGCTGGCTCACAGCTGGTGCTGCTCTGGCCTGCGAAAGCGGCCTCGGCCCCGATCTTATCTATCTCCCCGAGATTCCCTTCGATATGGATTCCTTCCTGAGCGACGTTCAGGAAGTCTACGCTAAGAACGGCAAGGTGATGATCGCCGTTTCCGAAGGTGTTCACGATAAGGATGGCAAATATATCTCCGAATATGGCAGCGATCTTGCCAAGCAGCTGGATAGCTTTGGCCACGCTCAGATGGGCGGCCTGGCTGCCACTTTGGCCGATATTGTTAAGCGCCACACAGGCGCCAAGGTTCGCGGAATCGAGCTTTCTCTGCTCCAGCGTTGCGCTTCTCATTGCGCTTCGAAGACAGATATCGAAGAAGCATTTATGTCTGGTAAAGCCGCTGTTGATTTCGCTATCCAGGGCATGACAGATAAGATGATCGGCTTCGAGAGAGTGGAAGGCGATGAATATAAGTGCCGCGCAGTTCCCATCGATCTCACCGTGTGCGCCAATCAGGAAAAGATGGTGCCCAGAGAATGGATCAACGAAAAGGGCAACCACGTGACTCAGGAATTCATCGATTACTGCCGTCCGCTCATCGAGGGCGAGACTCATCAGCCCAAAGAAAACGGCCTGCCCCGCTTTGCACAGCTTAAAAAGATTCTTGTTAAATAATTATATGGCAGCTCTGAAGTTCAGGGCTGCCAATTTTTATTTGCTTTTTGGGGCACAAATGCTATACTAAAAATGAAAATACATCTTTAAGGAAGTGGTCTTGTGAAAAGAAGATGGACAGAGCAGGAAGCCAACGCTTGGTATGAAAAGCTGGGATGGCTGCGCGGCTGCAATTTTATGGGCAGCGATTGCGCCAACAGGCTGGACACCTGGCAGAGCTATAAATCGGAAGAAAAGCTTGCCACCGCCGATAAGGAATTGGCTCTCGCCAAGGAGATCGGCTTCAACACGGTGCGTCTTTGGGCTAATTTCGATGTTTACTATGCCGAGCCCGAATCCTATATGGAGATATTCGAAAAATATATCGCCCTTTGCCACAAGCACGGCCAAAAGGTTATGATGGTGCTGGGCTACGAAGAAGATCTGCCCAGCGGCGAAACTTTTATCCCCAAAAAAATGGGCGAGCAAGATTATGCCCTGGGCGAGCATTTCGGAAGATTCCCCCTTGCGGAAGGCCAGGAAAAAATGCCCGAGCGCCACTACCTTGAATACCCCGAAACAAGGGATATGTTTATAGAAATGGTGCAAAGAATTGTGCGCAAATATGCCCAAGACGAGCGAATTTTCTGCTGGAACATCTGGAACGAGCCCGGTGCCCAGTGCCACGAGCGCACTGTGGGATTTTTGGAAGAAATTTTTGCTCTGGTGCGCGCCGAGGATCCTATCCAGCCCCTTTGCGCCGATATCTGGCGCGGCCTGGAAAACGGCCAACCCACCACGCCCGAAGAAATGCGTGCCTTAGAGCTTTCGGATGTGATAAGCTTCCATTCTTATAGAGATTATGTGCGCTTTTTGGAAAGCATAAGTGATCTTAAGAAGTTTAATCGCCCCATTTTTGTAACAGAATGGCTGCATCGCATAAATCACAATAACGTGCAAGAGATCTACCCCTTGCTCTTCTTGGAAAATATCGCCTGCTATTGCTGGGGATTTGTTGTGGGCAAGACCCAGACCAACGAGCCTTGGCCCAATATGTGGTCGGACTACGAAAAAGGTTGGCGCCCCGATTATGATTTCACAAAATGGCAGCACGATCTTTTCAGGCCCAATTTAAGGCCCTACGATCCAAAAGAGATAGCAATTATAAAGCATTTCAATTATCTGGCCGATAAAGGCTGATTTATTGATAAAACAAGCAAAAGGAGGCGGAAAAATGAATATAAAAATTGCGCTTGCACCTATGGCAGGCGTGGCCGATAGGGCTTTCCGCCGCCTAAGCCGCGAATTCGGAGCGGATTGGACAGTGAGCGAGCTTATTTCCGCCAAGGGCGCTTCTCTTGGTGATAAAAAGAGCGCCGCCATGATGGATATCGTGGAGCAAGAGCGCCCCACGGCCATTCAGCTTTTCGGCGCCGAGCCGCAGTCGATGGCCATTGCCGCCAAAATGGCCGCCGAAAAAAACCCCGAATTCATAGATATAAATATGGGTTGCCCCGCTCCCAAGGTGGCAGGGCAGGGGGGCGGCAGCTCCCTTATGGGAGATCCCAAAAGGGCAGGAGAGATAATCCGCGCCGTGGTGGCCGCGGTGGAGCTTCCGATCACGGTGAAGATCCGCTCGGGATTGGATAGCGATCATATCAATGCCGTGGAAATAGCAAAAATCGCCGAAGATTCGGGTGCGCGCGCCATAGCGGTGCACGGCCGCACCAAGCAGCAGATGTATGCTCCCCCTGTGGATCTCTCGATTATAGCCGATGTGAAAAAGGCCGTGAGCATCCCCGTGATAGGCAACGGAGATATTGATTCTCCCGAAGCCGCCAAGCGAATGTTGGAAGCCACGGGCTGCGATCATATAATGATAGGCCGCGCCGCAATGGGCTCGCCTTGGCTCTTCTCTCAGGTGAAGGAATATCTGGAAAATGGCAGCTATAAAGCCGCACCGCCCTTGGCCGAGCGCATGGCTATATTGCGCCGCCAGGCCGAATATATGCAGCTTTATCGCCCCGAGCGCAACGCCATGCTGGAGCTCAGGAAGCACGCGGCTTGGTATATGAAGGGGCTTAATTCCGCCGCCGAGCTCAGAAGAAAAGCCGCCGAGATAAACACCATCTCCGATTTGGAACGCTTAATAGAATTGGCCTTGGAAAAGAATGTGTAAAGGAGATTGAATATGAAAAAATCTATCCCGTTTTTTTCGATCTGCTTAGCCATTGGCGCTATACTTTTTGGCATTAGCGAATACATCGCCGAGGATGCTTCTCGTTTCGATCTCCGTTCGTCTGTTGCCTTTTTTCTTCTCAGCCTGGCAGGCGCTCTTGTGCTTTTCGGCTTTTTAGGGCTTATCTTCAGCAAGCATATTGCGGCCGAATACACAATTAAGAGAAGTTTCCTTTCGCTGGGCGTTTCGGCTTCTGTAGCAGCCGGGATCTACGGTGTGCTCACACTCATAGGTTGCATCGCCTTTTATTCCAGAGAAAAATTTCTTAGGCTCTATCCTTTTGATATTCCTGCAAGCGGCATACTTATGCTGATTTCTTTTGTGGCCTTTTGCCTGCTCGCCGCCTTGCTTTACCGCAAAAAATCTACCGCCCGCTCCAGAATTATGGATATAGTTTTAATAATTCTCACCGTTCCCATCTTTTTCACAGGCGGAGCTTTGGTGCACGAAATATTAAGCGAGTTCGTGAAAAGCTTTTATTGATTATTTATAAGGAAGCACGGCTATGAAAATAGAAAAAATTGATGCAAACTTTAAGAAGGTGGAGTGTTCTCCTTCTCAGCCTGCGGATTGCTACACCATCCCCTGCGTTGGTTTTGATCTTTATGGTGTTTATTACGATGAAAATTTGAAAAAATTCACCCGAATGGACTATAACGTTGCCCAAAAGGTGAACGACGGTGTGCGTGCCCTTTCCACCAACACTTCGGGCGGAAGGCTGCGCTTTTCCACCGATTCTGCCTTTATCGGTATTTCTGTGGCATATCCGTGGCTTGCTCAGATGTCTCATATGCCGCTCACGGGCAGCAGCGGCTTTGCCCTGCTGGAAAAGGTGGGGGAAAGCTACAAGACGGTTTCCCTTTTCCGCCCTGCTTCCGAAGAAGCCAAGGGCTACACCGGAAAGGTGGATTTTGGGGAGAGAAAGAAAAGGGAATTCCTGCTCTTTTTCCCGCTCTACAACGACGTGAGCGAGCTTAAGATCTATTTGGAGCCTTCGGCCGAAATATATGAGCCCGAAAAATACAGGGATATTCCCCCCATTTTATACTACGGCGCTTCTATCGATCAAGGTGGCTGTGCATCCCGCCCCGATAG
>JAZRGE010000029.1:0-22250 GCA_045644025.1 Acutalibacteraceae bacterium
AGACCGCAGGGCCCTGTAAACCCTATCCGAAGCAACACTAAGTAAAGCAATACATCGGCCCGATGTGCTTTGAAAAGTGGCTTGAGCCGAGGAGCAATTCTCGGCCTAGATAGATAGTCGTCCACGACAGAACCCGGCTTACAGATCCACTCCCCTAAAAAATAAAACTCCCCGTTGTGGGGAGTTTTTTATTTATAGAAATTTATTATTCTTCGTCTTCAATTTCCTGCTTCTTATCCTTCTTGCCCTTCATGGGTGCGCGAATGATAGTCACGTCGTCGCGGTGAACAACAAAGGGTGCGCCTTCACCTGCAGGATTCACTCTAAGCATTCCGCTGAGCACACCTGCTTCTATCACTTCTCCCGTGCCGAAGGCTGTCTTCACCAATGTGCCCACCCTTGGGGTGCGCTTGGAATAATAATCGTAGGAATTCTGCTCGTATTTAAGGCAGCACATAAGCCTTCCGCAGCTGCCCGAGATCTTGGTGGGATTAAGGGAAAGACCCTGCTCCTTTGCCATCTTGATGGAAACGGGCTGAAAATCATCCAGAAAGCGCTTGCAGCAGAAAGGCTGGCCGCAGATTCCAAGGCCGCCCAGCATTCTGGCTTCGTCTCTCACGCCTATTTGCCTGAGCTCTATCCTTGCGTGGAGTGTGGATGCCAGATCCTTCACAAGCTCGCGGAAATCCACTCTGTTTTCAGAAATAAAGCAGAAAAGCACCTTGTTGCCCTCAAAGGAATACTCGGCGCTGGTGAGCTTCATATCCAGGCCATATTGGGAAATTTTTTCTTCGCAGACCTTAAAAGCCTTTTTTTCTTTTTCGGCATTTTTTTCCACCTGAGCCTTATCTTCGGCGGTGGCAACGCGGATAACGTTTTTAAGAGGATGAACAAGCTGCTCTTCCTCTATCTCGCGGCCCGAAAAGGTGACCTCGCCGTATTCCAGGCCCTTGGCTGTCTCCACGATCACGCCATCGCCTGCCTTGGCCTCAACGCCGTTGGTGGCAAAATAATAAACTCTGCCGTCTTTATGGAATTTTACTCCTGTAACTTTGGCCATTTTGGTTCCTCCGTTAATTATCCTTACCTGCTTATCTTCAGGCATAGGGTGTGAAAAATAAGTGTGAGATTACCGTTGCGCCGAGTGGCTTCCTCGGCTTCTTCGGCGGTTTTGGAAATATAGCTCATATATTCGCCCGAAAGGCCCGAAAATCCGCGCCCTAAAGCCTCGGCCTTGCGAGCCGTGAGCAGATAGGTGTGGAGCTGCTCAAAGAAGATGAGAGCGGCGTTGCGATCCTTTTCCAGCTTTTTAAGCAGCAGCAAAGCAGCATATGCATCGCTCTTGGCGATCAGCTCGATAAACTCTGCAGGGGAAACTTTGCTCTTTTTGCCTTTTTTGGCTGCGGCACGGCCGATATTTCCTGCCGTTTCGTCCAGCCTTTGCAGGGCTTCTTCCTTTTCGAATCCCAAACGCTGCATCACTTCCAAAGCGCTGCTTGTATCGGGGGCCGAAAGGGTGAACACCGTGCATCGGGAAACCACCGTGGGCAGCAATGCTGCTGCCGATTCCGCCAAAAGGATAAATATCACGCCGGCAGGGGGCTCTTCTAAAGTTTTCAGCAGGGCGTTCTGGCCTGCATCCTTCATAGCCACCGCATCTTTAATGATAAACACCTTTTTGGGCGCCTGGCTGGGCTTAAGATAAGCCTTTTCTATAAGCTGGCGCACGGTGTCTACCTTAATGTGTTTGCCATCGGGCTCGGTGATTATAATATCGGGGTGATTGCCTATATCGGCAAGATGGCAGTTGTGGCAATTTTCACAGGGGGCAGAATCCTTGCCGCAAACGGCGGCCTTGGCGATCATCTTTGCCAGAGTGAATTTTCCCAGGCCTTCTTCGCCTTCCAGCAAAATTGCGTGGGGCAGCCGCCCGCAGGCTATCATTTGCCTGAGGGTATCGATCACTCTTTGGTTGCCTGCAAATTGCTCAAAACCCATTTTTTCTGCTCCGTAAATCAAAAATTAAAGCACAAAGCCGATCTTCTTCATGGCCTTGCCCACAGTGCGGTTGGCCAATCGCTGAGCCTTTTCGGCTCCCTCTTTATAAACCTGCTCAAGATATGCCTTATCGGCAATAAGGCGGATGAACTCTTCCCTGATGGGGCGAAGCTCGCTATCCACCGCTTCACCAACGGCCATCTTAAAGTCGCCGTAGCCGCGGCCGCTGAACTCAGCCTCTATCTCGGCGGCAGTTTTGCCTGTCACAGCGCTGTAGATACCGATCAGGTTGTTTATGCCGAGCTTTTCTTCGCCAAGGCAGACCTTTGCATCGGAATCGGTAACGGCGCGCTTGAATTTGCGGATGATATCGTCGGTAGAATCCAGCATAGAGATAAATGCATTGGGATTGCTATCGGATTTAGACATTTTCTTTTCGGGCTCCTGAAGCGACATAACCTTAGAGCCTGTTTTAAGAATATAGGGCTCGGGCACCTTGAAAACATCGCCGTAGATGCCGTTGAAACGCTGGGCAATATCGCGGGAAAGCTCTAAGTGTTGCTTCTGATCGGCTCCCACAGGCACCACGTCGGGGCGGTAAAGCAGAATATCGGCCGCCATAAGAGTGGGGTAGGAGAAAAGGCCCAGGTTGATGTTGTCGGCATGGCGGGCGGATTTATCCTTAAACTGTGTCATTCTGGAGAGCTCGCCAAACTGAGTGTAGCAGCCCAGCAGCCAGCCCATCTGAGCGTGGGCAGGCACCTGGCTCTGGATAAACATCACGGCCTTTTCGGGATCAAGGCCAATAGCCAAAAGCAGGGCGCAGGTGGTGTAGATCTGGCGGCGGAAATCGGCAGGCACCTGGCGCACGGTGATGGTGTGAAGATCGGCCACGCCCAGCACGCACTCAAATTCGTCCTGCATATTCTTCCAGTTTTTAAGGGCTCCCAGATAGTTGCCCAAGGTGGGCACACCGCTGGGCTGAATAAGGCTAAGCGCCCTTTTTTTCTCTGTAATAATCTCGCTCATATCGCTTCTCCTAAGGTTTATTTGAAGAGATTTGCCAGAATCTCAATGCCATCCACGATCTGCTGATCGGTGGGGGTGGAGAAATTCAGGCGGATGTTGTGATTCACTAAGGTGTCGTCCATAGCAAAGGCGTTGCCCGGCACCACGGCCACACCCTTTTCAATGCCCTTTTTGCAAAGAGCCAGCATATCCACGCTTTCGGGCAGGGTGCACCAGATAAAAAGGCCGCCCTCGATCTTGTTGTAGGAAAGGTGATCCAGCAGCTTCTGATCCATATTATCCATCATAAGCTGTGCCTTTTTGCGGTAGATGCCGCGGTTCTTCTCAAGATGTCCGTCGAAGTCGTATTTTGTCATAAACTCAAATGCGATCATCTGGGAAAGCAGGCAGGTGTGAACATCGCTCACCTGCTTGCACACTATAAGCTTGGGCATAAGCTCTTTAGGAGCAATGGCATAGCCCACCCTAAGGCCGGGGGAAAGCACCTTGGAGAAGGTGCCTGCATATATCACAAGGCCATCGGTATCCAAGGATTTAATAGTGGGGATATCCTGCCCTGCGAAGCGAAGATCACCATAAGGATTATCTTCCAGAATGGGCACGTTGTATTTCTTGGCAAGCTCATAAAGCTGCACTCTCTTCTCGGCCGACATAGTGACTCCCGAAGGATTCTGGAAATTGGGGATGGTGTAGATAAACTTGGCCTTTTTCTCCCTTTTAAGGGCTTCTTCCAGCATATCCATATCCATACCATCGCTTAGCACGTCTATGCCGCAAAGCTTCACATTATAAGAGCGGAAGGCATTGAGAGAGCCGATAAAGCTGGGGTTTTCGCAGATGATAGTGTCTCCTTCGTTGCAAAGGGACTTGGTGGTGAGCTCCATCACCTGCTGAGCGCCCGATGTGATTATGAGCTCGTCGCTCTCCTTAAAGCTATTGTATTTTTCGGCCATGCGCTGCTTAAGAGCATCGCGCAGGGGGGTGTAGCCCTCTGTCACCGAATATTGCAGCACATCGCCCGGCTTTTCGGAAAGGAGCTTGGCGGTGATATCGGCCACTTCCTTTGCAGGAAAGGTCTCCACAGCGGGGTTGCCCGCCGAAAAAGGTATCATTCCCGGAAGGGAAGAAAACTTGAGAATTTCACGGATGGCCGAAGGCTTGAGCGAGGCCACCCTATCGGAAAAGGAAAAATCCATAAAATAATCCCCCAATTTATAAGTATCAACTAATTCTACCACAAAAAATACTTTTCCACAACCCAAAAACCCAAATTTTTTGCACCCAAAAGCAGCCAAAATGAAAGAAAAACCCCGCCCCGAATTTCGGGGCGGGGGTAGATTTATTGTGGGTAGCCTGTATCCAGCAACAGTTGGTTAAAAAGTTCTTGATCGGGGTTGTATTCTACACCTATATAGTCATCCGGTCCAGTATATATGCGTTCTGAGCCATCGCAGCTCCCCATATTTAATACCGTACTGCCTATGCGCACATATATTTGTTTTGGAGAGGCACCATAGATTACTGGTGGGCGTGTATTGTAGCGAGGAGTCAGTTCTAAACTATCAAACCATTCTTTCCAACGCTGAAGAAGATCGGGATCTTGGCTGGATAATCTAACTATTTTTGCGGGTTCATATCTTTCGTCGAATTCGTAAATGTATATTTCGTCAATTTTCGAAGCTCTGGCAACCTTTAAATAGTTGCTGTAAGCTTTCCGACATGAAATATACTCATATTCTTTTTGTGGTATGGAACTTGTTTCGCCTGCTATGTTCTGCCAAACTATTATTCCCACTGTAGCAGAAAGCAACAAGGCAAACACAAGGATTGGCACAAGTACTCTTCTATGGCGCATAAACAACAACTCCAGTCCAGATTTTTTCTTTATTTTTTTCTGGCTCAAACAGTTCCGCATAAGTTCGCGTGTACGACACTCCTGAATTATTTGAAGGCCAAGGATTATATATTTCCGGCCTCAAAAACTATTAGGATTATAGATTACAGAATAGTTGCTCCCCAATTCGCGTTGAAGCTCATCACGAAGTATTATCGCTTGCTGCTTAAAAGCATCTATTTGCTCGTTGCTCCATATGCATCCTTTTGAAAAGTCGCTCCAATCGTAGGCAGTGCGGTAGTCGGCGTTCATTTGCAACAATAACAGCTTTGTTTGCTCGGATATGGGTAAATCATCAGGGTTTATAGCACAAAAAAATTTTTGGCGTGCTTTTTCATTAGATGCCCAAAGACATTCTCCGCCATGTTCAAACCAAAGTTTGATTTCATATTTTTCCATATATAAGTTAACCTCCTGTGGATGGGAATACTGTTACAATGTACCCGTTGCTACCAATCTTTATTATGGCACCTGCGGTGCCATCTGCATTATACCATATTTGAAGGGGATAAGTCAAGAAAGCAACCTGCCGCCCGAAAAGAAAAAGCACCCGAATTTTCGGGTGCTTTGGGTTATTTTTCCACAACCTTGGGATAGCGCCAATTATAGCTTTGGGTGCGCACGTCGATAGCGGTGTTGTTGATCACCACAACATAGTCGCTTTCCCAAGTCACCAGCGCGTTGGTCTCGTTGGTCTTCCAATAAATGTTCCTTTTTGTGCCGTCGGCATTGTTTATGCACACGGCTCGCACAGCGTCTCCCGTGCCATCCTCATCCTTGAGCTGATATATCTGCACGGTGTAGCTTTGATAAGGATCGGTAGACATAGTGGAGAACAGCAGCTTGCCTTCGGGCAGATTTTCCATATCGTAGATAAAAGCATCCTTTCCGAAGAATAGCAGGTTGCCCACAACGGTGACAAAAAGAAGAATAATTATAATAACGTTTGCGGCTTTTTTCATTCCGCTCACCTCAAAGAGAATTAGTTGTTGATGCCGTGATGGAAGCCGGGGGCGTATTTATTGAGAATGCAAAATTCATAGCCCTTATCGCGGCAGTGCTCGATTATCTGGGGAAGAGCCTGAACGGTGGTCTCCTTGCCGTAGGTATCGTGCATCAGAATGCAGATATCTCTCTTGCCTGTGGCATATTTCTTAACTTCGGAAACGATATTATCCACGGGGATCTTATTGCCCGAAGCATCGGTGGAATCCACGTTCCAATCGAAATAGTAGTAGCCCCTTGTTTCCACTTCCTGAGAAAGAGTAGTCATAATTCCTTTGCAGTAGCCGCGGCTCACGGTGTTGGAGCTGCCGCCGGGGAAACGGATAATGTTGGGGGTGAAACCGATGGCGTTCTTCACCTTGTAGCCCAGAAGCTCCAGATCGGCAAAATAAGCATCGGTGGATTTATAGACCTTGCTGTAGGTGTGCTCATTGGCATGCAGGCCGATAGCATGGCCGCGATCATAAGCATCCTTAACATATGCCATATTGCCCTTGCCCACCACAAAGAAGGTGGCCTTCACGCCATACTGATCCAGGATATCCAGGATCTTGGGGGTGTTGGTGGAGGAGGGGCCGTCGTCGAAGGTGAGATAGCAGCGGATCTTGCCGTCTCCTGCGCTATCGGGGCCGGGAGCGTGCTCAAATCTCACGTCTTCCTGAGGAGTGATCACCACACCGGGAGGCAGCGCACTCAGATTGCTGTTCGACACAGTGGAAGAAGTGGAGGGCACCGAGCTGCTTTCGGGCACGGAAGGAATATCCGAAGTGGGCAGCAGAGAGCTTGTGGGCAGGCCGGGGGTGGAAGGCAGAGAAGAGGAGGAGGCTGTAAGGCCGCCGTCTCCTGCCAGATTTATCCACACAATGGCTGCCAGCACGATTAGAACAACACAGCAGATAATAAGTATTATCTGCGGCAATATAGAGTTTCTACTCATTAAACATCACGCTTCTTCAAAAATTCTATGCGAAAAAAATTTCGCATAGATTATTATAGCAAATCATTTCGGAAAATAAAAGCAAAAAAAGCAAAAATATGGTGAAAAAATAAAATTCTTGAAAAAAGCGGGGAAATATGATAGTATGCTTCTGGCAACTACCTAACCGATCATAAAGGAGAAAAGTTATGGCAGAGAACAAAATTATCATCACCTGTGATAGCACCCAGGATCTGGGCGCTGAGCTTCTTGAAAAAAATAATATTAAGGTTCATCCCCTTATTGTCTCTATGGGAGACGATGTTTACAACGATGGCCAGGTTACACCCGACGATCTCTATGATTATTATAATCGCACCGGCAATCTTTCCAAGACTGCCGCTCCCGGCCCCGATGTCACCGAGAATTTTCTGAGGCCTTTTGTGGAAGAGGGCTACACCGTGATTCATTTTTCCATCAGCTCTTCTATGTCGGCCACTTATAATATTCACCGCATGGCAGCCGAAGAATTGGGCAATGTTTATGTGATCGATTCTGCTAATCTTTCCACAGGTATTGGCCTGCAGGTGCTTTATGCCGCAGATCTTTTAAGCCAGGGAAAGAGTGCCGAAGAGATTGTGGCCGCTGTGAATGAATATAAGGAAAAGGTGGATGCATCCTTTATTGTGGATAAGCTGGAATATCTCCACAAGGGCGGCCGTTGCTCGGCTGTGGCAGCGCTGGGTGCAAATCTGCTTAAGCTGAAGCCCTGCATCGAAGTGAAGAACGGCGCTATGGGCGTGGGCAAAAAATATCGCGGCAAGCTCATAGAGGTGCTTGTGAGCTATGTGAAGGAAAGGCTTGCCGATAAGGAAGATATTGATAATAGCCGTGTGTTTATCACCCACTCGGGCTGCAGCAGCGATGTTGTGGATGCCGTGGTGGAAGCCGTGAAGGCCGAATATACCTTTAAGGAAGTGTATGTGACCCGCGCAGGCTGCGTTATCTCTTCTCATTGCGGCCCCAACACATTGGGTGTGCTCTTTGCTCACAAAAATCCTATTGCTTAATTTTAATTGATAGAAAAAGCCCCGTGCTTCGGCACGGGGCTTTTGTTTTATAAAGATTTAGTTTGCAGGGACTGCATCAGTTTCGGTGCTGCCTTCGGCGGCAACGTAGGGCAGGGGATGCATAGTGTCGGCAGGATCTCTGAAATAGTTGATATAATTCAGCTTTCCGGCATCATTCCAGCCGTTGCCCGAGAGAATATGCTTGCGGCTGCCGGTGTACCTTGCGATGCCTTCGCTATCTATATAGGGGTTGCAATAGGCGCGGATGTGGTTGTAGGTCTTGCCGCCTTCGGCAAAATCAAAGGCCAGAATAAGATAATTCTCGGGGGAGAGATTATAATCGGCGTAATCCACGTCTTCCACAAAATATGCAGAATGGAGAGTGTAGGGCAGAGCGGGGAAATCGTTGGCTTCGGTGGCCATAATGTGCTCCACAAACTTATTGAGCATAGTCTGATCGAATTTGTCCACGGTGAGAGGCTCGCTAAGGCCGCTCACGGTGAAGGTGAACTCATAGGAATCTTTAAGCTGATATCCGTTCTGCAGAGCAAGCTCGTTCCATCTATCTATATTAGTGAAGCTGATGCTTGCGGTGACAACGTCTCCGTTGGTGAGATTCATATCCTTATCGGCATAGATAGAGTAGCCAAGCTCGGCGATCCAGGGATAATCTGTTATATCCAGATCAAACTCTGCCAAACCGCTGCCATCCAGACCATAGAACTTGGGCTCCATCTTGATTTCCATATCCTTGATCGTCTTGAGACCGCTGACTTCCTGTTCCAGTTCGCCGCCAACCAGCTTCTTTTTGAAATCGGCGCTATCCTTGATTTTCACGGTAACCTTCACAGTGTCGCCGTTGGAAAGAGCGGTTTCTTCGTTTTTAATGCTTATCCTAAGCGCTTTGCCAAGATCGTAAAGCTCTTCCAGATCCAGATCGAATTCATCCTCGATCTCCTTAAAAGCATCCTTGCTGCTGCAAAGCTCTGCGAAGGAAACTACGCCGTCGGCTTCCAGTTTTTCGAATTTTTTAATATCCTTCAGCTCTTCAAAGTCCAGCTCCTTGGCCAGCTCCACGTAGTCTACAGCCACCACGGCATAGGTGCGGCCTTCGTATTCGCCATCATATTTAATGGTGATGAACTTCATAACGTCCAGCCTGTTGAAAACGGTGAAGAAAAGCACTGCGGCCACGATGCCGAGCACCACTAAAATGCCTGCCACCAGGCCGATAATAAGACCTGTTTTGTTTTTCTTTGCAGGTGCTGTTGTTTGTTCCATAATAAAACCTCCATAAATCGGATTATATTCTTAATCTAGCACAAATTATTCCAAAAAACAACCAATTTCGGCAAAAACACCCCTACAAAAAAGAGAGCCTTCTAATTTATGAATAATTGTAGGGGCGAAACCTGCCGCCCGCAATAAAAAAGCACCCGAAAGGGTGTTTTTTTTATATTTTTCGGCCAATGCGGGAAAGCAGGGCGCAGACGCCCCAAAGTGCGCCGCCGTAGGCAGCCATATAGAGAATGTAGATCGGGTTGTGAAGAGATGTTAAATAATAATAGGGAGGCAAAAGCAGCTGTAGATGGCGCAATGCTGTTTGCTGGAAAAACACGGGGCAAATAGCAATGAGAACAACCACGCATAAGGGGCAAATGGCAGCCAGCACGTTGCCGCTTCCGCAGATGCGGCGAAGCAGAGTGCAGAAACCTGCCACGGCGAAAATATAAATGATCATAGAAGCCAATTCTATGCCGAAGCCCAGCCATTGACCCGAAAGAGCAAGCGCAATAAAGCCTGCCAGAGCCACCCAGCAAAGGGCGCTCTGCTGGGTCGCTGATGCCACAAGACGCCTTTGAGGTATGGACAGCATGGCAAAGGTGCCTGCCTCTTCGTCTTTAAAAAAATAAATTGCTGCGGCAAGCCCACCCAGCACTATAAGCACCGAGATAAGGCCTCGCAACGGCCCTGCAAGGAAACCGCCTTCTTCGCGGGCAGAAACAGTGTTGTCGAAGCTGAAAAGCTCCACATCTTCCAGAATATTGTTGTAGAAAGAAAGCAACTCCGAATCGGTTTTATGAGCCAAACTCGGAACGTTTTGGCGGATAAATGCAAGGTAAATATCGTCTGCCACGTGGGGAAAAGCCGCCTGTGCAATCTTTTCCACAGAAAGGGCAAGCATTGTTGTTTGCTCCCTTTGCAGCACGGTTATAAAAGCCTTGTCGTCTCCCGGATTGGCCAAATATTCGGCAATTTTTTTGGAAGTATCGGCGGGGAAGATCCAGACGGCATCGGCTTCGGCGCTTTTTACGGCGCGCAGGGCAGCATCGGCAGAATCGGCGCGGGAGAAAAGAATAATGCTTTCCGATTCTAAAAGGGAATCTATCATTTCGTTTGCTGCCGCATCGCCGCCGCCTTCGGCGGTAAGCAGAATTTTCAGCACGCCGCTATCCTGCTTGGAAGTGGCTGAAATAGCAAAGGAAAGGATAGGCACAAGCATTAAGATTGCCAAAAAGGCAGGCTTCTTAAAGAGCCTTTTATTAAGCAGAAGCCACCATGTGAGAAGTTTGCTCACACCACGCCCTCCTTTCGGCCCACTATCCTGCTCTGCCGCACAAAAAGGGTAGTGGCGGCAAACAGCGCAAAGAATGCAATGCAAACAGCAAGATACATTAAGAAGTTTTCGCCGTTAAAGCAGGCGGAAATATAGCCCCTGGCCGCACCTGTGGGTGTGAAGGGGGCAATTTTTCCCACAAAGGCGGGGAAAAACCAAATAGGGAAGATGCAGCCCGAAGCATAGCCAAGCATAGCTGCAAAAAGGAACTGAAACAGCACTGCGCTCACAGGCTCGGTGGCTATTTCATAAACCACAAAATGGAAACCGCAAATAAGAAGTATTGCGGGAATTATCTTTATAAGTACAGCAATAAGCTGAAGGATGGTGAAATCGGATGTAACGGGCAGCGCACTTGCCAAAATTCCCGTGGCATAGGCCGCAGCAATAATAAGGGAAGCAACAAGCCACATAAGCAGCGAGTAGGCAAAAAATTCCCCTGCAAGTTGGTTTTTTGCGCTTATTCCACGGGCGGCCAGCAGCCTGCCGAGAGAAGTATCTTTGCGAACAAAAAGGTGGCAGCAGGCGATTCCCGAAAGGAACAAAAGCACGGTGAATAAACCGCAGAAGAAATATCCCGAAAGGGTGAGAGAATAAGCCACTCCCAAATTTTCCACGCGATAGATTTCGCTTCTGTTCAGAATAAAATCGGCATAGGCGAAGGAAGCATCGGTGAGCAAGGCCCCCGAAGCATGCTGCCCGTTGGCATTAAGGGCATCGGCTACGCCATAAACACCCTTATGGGAATAGGTGAGCAGGGTGGAAACCATTTGGGTTATTTCCTGCTTTATCATGGGCACCAAGCCCGTTGCACCGGGGGTGGTGACAAAGCTTAACTGCATAAACTCTCCGTAAGCAGCCTTTTCGGCAAAACCTTCGGGAATTTCAACATAGGCAGCAATATAGCCTTGCTCCAGCATTTTTTTGGCCGACTCAGTGTCGGTCTGCACCACATCTATAGAGTAGCTGAGAGCATCAATATCGCTTATGGCAGCAATGCCCATGGAAAGGAGAGTATCCTCCATTTCGCCCGTTATGGCAACCTTTGCCTGCTTGCCTGCTGATTCCGCATCGGTTGCCGAAACAGCATTAAGAACAAGCCCGAACCCAACGGCCAGCGCCAGGCTCAGGATCACTACAATCGGGGCCACCTTAAGCAGCCTTTTAAGTTGTAGCAGGAAGTATTGTTTCATAAACGGCTCCGAGTTTAGATGCTTTTGGCAAGGTTATCAATGTTGCCATCGGGGGTGAAGGGGGTAAGCTGCCCGTTTTTCAGAATAAAGCAGCGGTCGCAAAGCTCCAGCTCCAAAGGATCGTGGGTCACAAGCACCAAGGCACCACCTGCCTTTTTGTGCTCCTTAAGATAGTTCAGAATATTCTGCTTGCAGGCGATATCCAGCGCGGCGCTGGGCTCATCCAGCAGAATAAGCCGAGGATGAGAAGCCACGGCACAGGCAATGGAAAGGCGCTTCTTCATTCCGCCCGACATTTTGTTAACAGCCACGTTTATAAATTCGTTCACACCCAGCAGAGCGGGCACGCCCTTTTTAAGCTCGGTCTCCAGCTGATTTTTGCCATACCAAAGGCGCAGATTATCCTTGGCGGAAAGCTCTTCTATAAGCGGTGTGCCTTGGGGCACGTAGCCCACGTTGGCCTTGTGCAGTTTTTTATCGGCCAGCAGATCTGTGCCTTCCCAAAGGAAAGCGCCGCCGTCGGCCTTCTGCACACCTGCCAGAATGGAAAGCAGGGTGGATTTGCCGCAACCGTTGCTTCCCAATATGCCGATGCATTCGCCCGCATCCAAGCCAAAGGAAACGGATCCCAGCACCTGTTTTTTTCCATAATTCTTTTTTATATTTTGCACTTCAATAAGCACAAAAGCCACCGCCTTAGAAAAACCGGCACTGATCCATTAAAGCACCAGTGCCGGAAAATTTATATTAAATAGTCGGAATCAATAACCGTAAACGTCTTCGTAGTTGAGGTTGGGTTTCACGGTGATGTTGCCGCTCTGGGAGCCACCCATGATGTTGCCGATCTCATTAAAGCTGCCATCGGCAAGGCGATCCACAGCATCAACGATCTCATCGGGAACGCCGGCGCTCTCCAGATTGGAGATGATCTTTTCAAGATCCATATCGCCCAGCCAGTTTTCCATATCGTCGCCGTTTTCGGCCCAAGCGCAATCGTCTTCGTTGGGGATCTTCACACCGCTGCCGCCGGCCTGCTTGGCTGTAACGTTCAGGGAGATGAGCATATCGTCGCCCATATAAAGAGCGATAGTTTCGTTGGCATTCTTGGCGTTGTTGCCCTTGCCGGTGAACTCAACAGAGAGATCCAGCAGGGTGAGGAACCAAGCGGGAGCATCGTCCATAGAGTCGCCTGCACCCATAAAGAACTTGGAGAAATCATCGCCAAGGCTGATTGTTACGGTGCCGTTGAAGTAGCCGTCTGCCAGATCGTTTTCGTTCAGATTCTTGGTGGTGAACTTAACAACCTCAAACTCCTGGCCTTCCATATTAAGATAAAGGCCGCCATCGGCAATAGAGATGTTGCTGCCGCTCTTCTTGCCTTCGCCGCGAAGAACAACGCTCTGGCCTTCGTAGTCTAAGCCCAGGTACATACCGTACTTGCTGCCCTTGGTGATCTCGAAGTATTCAAAAACAGTTTCGTATTCACCTTCACCATTTCTCATCTGCAGGGCGCGGCCGATAATGTTGGAGCCGCCGTCCACGTAGTCGATAATAGTGAAGAACTCTTCGCCGTCGCCATCCAGCATATCGATCATTTCATCGATGCTATCGGCTCCGCCCTCGATGCCTTCCTGGAACATATCGTAGAAATCATCGAAATCCATATCGCCCGAAGCGCCCATTTCATCCATCATTTCAAACACGTTTTCCAGAACAGCCTTGATTTCCTTATCGTCCTGAGCGCTGATGGCAGCAGCCTTTGCCATCTGAAGCACCAATTTCTGGTCTATAACGATCTTAATGCCCTCGTATTCGCCCGAAACGCTGCCAACTTCCAGATCGTAGGTATCTATCTCGGCATCGTCTATGCACTCGGTGGCCAGCTTGATGTATTTTTTAAGCAGGCTGTTCAGCTTATCGGCCGAGGGGAGATATTTGTTCACGTCCAGATCATTGAGCTCGCCTGCAACAGTGCCTGCGGCGGGAGAACCCTCGCCTTCGGCGAAGATATATTGCTTGTTGATTTCGGGAATCTGGCCGTAAACGTTGAAATCTTCATCGATCACAAGATTGCCGCTCACGATATCTTTGCCATTGAGGCCCAGGCTTGCGTTGAAGGACATATTGTTGTCCTTCACGTTGGCCTTAATGCCGATGGAGGCTTTCTCCAGCCAATCAATGTATTCGGAAGAATCGGTGTTGAAGATATATTGGGAAGCAAGATCCTTGCCCTTTTCGCCCAGCACAACCTCAACCTTGCCATCGATGGAAATATCGTTCCTATTGGAGAAGGTATCCATGAATCTGCCGTAGATGGTTGTCACGGTGTCGGCATAATCGCCGAAGGCTTCGGCTTCCACGTAGCGGAGATAATCGTTTTCATCGCCAAATGTCTTCACAAAGAAGCCCTTAATGCCGCGCCAGTTAGAAACAACAAGCAAAGCGGCAGCCACAACAACAGCCACGATCGGCAGGCCGATGGCAAGCAGCTTCTTCACGCCTTTGGGCAGGCCTTTTTTGCCCTTGGGAGCCTCTTCCTCGGCAATAGGCTCAAAGCTTACTGCGGGCTCCTCTTTGGGATATTCAACAGGCACTCCGCACATAGGGCAGACCTTGGAATTATCGGGAATTTCTGCATTACATTTGTAGCAAATCATAGCAATTCTCCTTTTCTTTTTCTAAAAAAACGACAAAATTCATCGTTTGTTCATATTTATTATAGAACTTCGCTTCAGCAAAGTCAAGGAACTCAGACCATTTTCTCCTGCTTAACCTTTTTATCTATCACGTGGCGGGAGGCCAGCTCCTTGTGGATATCGCCGAGGGTGATGCCGGTCTCGGTCATCAGCCCATCACGTGGTAGGCAAGATCGGCTATTTCGTAGATAGTCTCGGCCTTATCCTCGGCCTTGGCGGCGATGATCACCTCGGTGCATTCTTCGCCCACCTTCTTAAGGATCTTATCTAAGCCTTTTTCAAAAAGATAGGTGGTGTAGGATCCTTCTTTTTTATCTACCTTGCGGCCGCGGATAAGCTCCATAAGGCCATCGTAGGAAAATTCTTTAAGCTCTTCGCTTTCCCAAACGGGATTGGTGAAGCAGGAAAAAGTGCCGGTGTGGCAGGCAGGGCCCATAGGCTCCACCTCCACCACCAGAGCATCGCTGTCGCAATCGGTGGTGATGGAAACGATCTTCTGGTAGTTGCCGCTGGTCTCACCCTTAAGCCAAAGCTCTTGGCGGGAGCGGCTGAAGAAGCAGGTGAGCCCCTTTTCCATAGAAATTGCCAGGCTTTCGGCGTTCATATAAGCCAGGGTGAGCACCTTTTTGGAAACGGTGTCTACCACTACGGCAGGGATAAGACCGTTCTGATCGAATTTAAGGGAATTGATATCTAACATTTTAATCGTCCTTTCTAATTAAGCCTGGCGGGAATGCCTGCGGCCAGCATTTCTTTTTTGAGATCCGCGATCTTCACCTCGCCGAAGTGGAATATGCTGGCGGCAAGGCCTGCATCCACCTTGGGCAGAGCATTAAAGAGCTTGATAAAATCGGCGGAGCAGCCCGCTCCTCCCGATGCGATCACAGGCACGTTCACGGCATCGCAAACAGCGCTAAGCATCTCCAGATCGAAGCCCTGCTTCACGCCGTCGGTATCAATGGAGTTCACAACTATTTCGCCCGCTCCGCTGCCAACACAGCGCTTTATCCATTCGATGGCTTCAAGCCCTGTGTCTTCTCGGCCGCCCTTGGCAAAAACACGGAATTCCTTGCCCACGCGCTTAATATCCACCGAAAGCACTACGCATTGATCGCCGTAGAGCTTGGCGGCTTCTTCCACAAGGGCAGGATTTCGAATAGCGCCCGAGTTCACGCTCACCTTATCGGCACCGCAGCCAAGAACTCTCTCAAAATCGGCAACGGTGTTGATTCCGCCGCCCACCGTGAGCGGGATAAAAACTTTTCGTGCAGTTTCGCACAAGATATCGGTGAAAAGCTTTCTTCCTTCGCTGGAAGCGGTGATATCGTAGAAGACCAGCTCGTCGGCTCCGCAGGAGCTGTAGTATTCGGCCAGCTTCACGGGGCCCGCCACGTCGCCCAGCCCTTGGAAATTCACGCCCTTCACCACTCTGCCGTCCTTCACGTCCAGGCAGGGGATAATTCTTTTTGTTATCATTTGGCCACCTCTATTGCTTTTTGCAGGTCGATAGCGCCCGTGTAGTAGGCTTTGCCTATAATTGCGCCGTAGATGCCGCTGTTCTTTAGGCGGATAATATCTTCCATAGAAGAGACACCGCCCGAAGCGATTATCTGCATATCCAGCTCCTTGGAGAGCTGATCGTAGAGCTCGTGATTTGTGCCCTGCATTGCGCCGTCTTTGGAAATATCGGTGCAGATCACGGTGCCAATGCCGAAACTTTGCATCTTAAGGCAGAAATCCTGCGCTGTGAGGTTGGATTTCTCCGTCCATCCCTTAATGGCCACAAAACCATCCTTGATATCGGCGCCAATAGCTATCTTTTTGCCCCATTTCTCGGCGGCTTCACGGGCAAATTCGGGATCCGAAACGGCGGCTGTGCCCAGGATCACCCTATCCACCCCTGCGTTCAGGTAGCGGTCCACCACTTCCATGTTGCGGATGCCGCCTCCCACCTGGCAGAAGAGACCTGTTTGCTCTTTTATGCGGCAGATTGTCTCTAAATTAGGGGTCTCGCCCGTTTTGGCGCCCTCCAGATCCACCATGTGGATAAATTCTGCGCCTGCGGCCTTAAAATCGGCGGCCACGGCGGCAGGGTCGGGGTTGTAGATTGTCATTTGATTATAATCGCCTTTATAAAGGCGCACGGCGTTGCCGCCGAAAAGATCTATTGCAGGAAAGATATTCATAAAAAAGATTACTCCATTTCGCAGAAGGCTTTAAGTATTTTCAGGCCCACGTTTCCGCTTTTTTCGGGGTGGAACTGGCAACCCATCACGTTACCCTTGGCCACGGCGGCGGTGAGAGTGGCGCCGTATTCTGTGTTGGCTATCACCGATTCTTCGCAATTTGCGGCATAGTAGGAATGAACGAAATAAACGTGATCTCCCTCGTTTATATATTTGAAAAGGGGATGCTTTGCTTCCCCGAAATTCAGAGCGTTCCAGCCAATGTGGGGGATCTTAAGCTCCTTGGGGGCAACGTCGGCTATAGGCACCACTGCGCCGGGGATAAGCCCTAAGCCTTTGTGGCAGCCGTATTCGCGGCTTTCCTGAAAGAGCATCTGCATTCCCAGGCATATACCCATAATAGGCTTGCCAAGGGCGGCCTCTTCCAGCAGCACCTTATCCAGCCCGCTGGCTCTGAGCTTGGCGGCGGCATCCGAAAAGGCGCCCACGCCGGGGAGAATAATTTTTTCGGCGGCTTTTATCTCGGCCGCATCGGAGCTCACGATCACGTCTTCCCCAATAGCCGCAAAGGAGCTTTTAAGGGAAAAGAGATTGCCCACGCCATAATCTATGATTGCAACCATTAAAGTACTCCTTTTGTAGAGGGGATTTCGTTTGCTGTGGCGGCGTCGATAGCCACGGCCTGACGCAGGCTTCGGGCCACCGATTTGAAGGTGCCTTCGATAATGTGGTGAGAATTTTTGCCATCCAGCTGCATAATGTGCAGAGTGAGATTGGCTTCTCTTATAAAGGCCAGCCAGAATTCCTCCACCAGCTCGGTATCAAAATCGCCCACCTTTTCCGTGGGGATCTGCAGCCCGAATGCCAGGTGGCTTCTGCCCGAGATATCCACGGCGGTGAGGATTAAGCTTTCGTCCATAGGAAGCATCATGCTGCCGTAGCGCTTGATGCCGCGCTTATCGCCCAGAGCTTCGCAAAAAGCCTTGCCCAGGCAAATGCCGATGTCTTCGGCGGTGTGGTGATAATCCACGTAGGTATCGCCCACACAGGAAAGCTCCATATCAAATCTGCCGTGTTTGGTGAAAAGGGTGAGCATATGATCCAAAAAGCCGCAGCCTGTGGAAATTTTGCATTGGCCCGTGCCGTCAAGGCAAAGAGAGAGAGAAATATCGGTTTCTTCGGTTTTGCGAATTATCTCGGCTTTTCTCATTTTGCTTCCTCCAGAATTTTTTTGGTGATATTTAGCATCTTCTCCATCTGCTCCTTGGTGCCTATGGTGATGCGGTTGTAGTCGGTGAGCCTTTCGGTGCCGAAGTGGCGCACGAGCACACCGTTTTCTTTAAGCTTGATATAAAGCTCCTCGCCGCTTATCCTATCGCTTTTGGCAAAAAGGAAATTGGTGCAGGAGGGCACCACGTAAAAGCCCATTTTGCGAAGCTCATCGGCGGTGAATTCTCGGTTATTAATGATCTCTTGGCAGTTGGCTTTGGTGTAGGCTTCGTCTGCAAGAGAGCCCACGCCTGCCGCCATAGTCATCTTATTGATATTATAAGGGTTGGTGGAATAGCGGATGGTGTTCATATCCCTTATTATCTCTTCGCAAGCAAAGCCGAAACCCAGCCTGCCGCCTGCCAGAGAGCGGGATTTGGAGAATGTTTGTGTCACCAGCAGATTATCGTATTTATTTATAAGCGACACAGCGCTCTCGCCGCCGAAATCCACGTAGGCTTCGTCGATAAGCACTATTCTATCGGGCTTGGACGCCACGATCTCCTCGATGGTGCCTAAGGGCAGAGCAATGCCTGTGGGGGCATTGGGGTTGGCAATAAAGAGTGTGCCTTCCGCTGCCTTAAAGGCTTCCACATCCAGAGAGAAATCGGGCAGCAGGGGAATCTCCTTAAAGGGCACGCCGTGGAGATTGGCAAACACCTTGTAGAATCCGTAGGTGATATCGGCAAAAACAGCAGGGGTAGATTCATCACAATAGGCCATAAAGGCAAAATTGAGAATCTCATCGCTGCCGTTGGTGGGGCAGATATTGCTCTTTTGCACCCCGAATACTTCGGCCGCCTTATCCAGAAGGATATTGCATTCCGGATCGGGATAAAGATTAAGAAGCTCGGCTGCCTTGGCTGCTTCTGCCACCGCCTTTTCGGAAGGGGGGAAGGGGGATTCATTTGTGTTAAGTTTTATGTATTTTTTGTCCTGAGGTTGCTCTCCCGGGGTGTAGGGCAAAAGCGAGGCAACTCTCTTGTTGGCAAATCGACTCATTTTAATTCATCCTCTGTGCGGATAATAGCGCTCTTGGCGTGGGCTGTGAGGCCCTCTTTTTCGGCAAAGTATGCTACGTCGGTAGCCACCCTGCCAAGGGCGTTTTTGGTGTAGTAGGTGTATTGGGTCTTCTTCACAAAATCATCCACCGAAAGGGGGCTGGAGAATTTTGCCGTGCCGCTGGTGGGGAGGGTGTGATTGGGGCCGGCAAAATAATCGCCCAGCGCTTCGGGGCAATATTTACCCATAAAGATAGATCCTGCGTGGCGGATGGAATCCAGATAATCAAAGGGATTATCCACGCAAAGCTCCAGATGCTCGGGGGCAATCTCGTTGGCGATCTCAATGGCGGCCGAAAGATCGTCTGCCACGATTATCTTGCCGTTTTCATCGATAGAAACGCGTGCGATCTCGGCGCGGGAAAGCATCGGGATCTGCCTTTCCAGCTCTTCACTCACCTTTTCGGCCAGAGCAGCCGAATCGGTCACGAGCACGGCCGAAGCCATTTTATCGTGCTCGGCCTGGGAGAGCAGATCGGCGGCTACGTATTTTGGGTTGGCGGTGGAATCGGCCACCACAAGAATCTCGCTGGGGCCTGCTATCATATCAATGGAAACGGTGCCGAACACCTGCTTTTTTGCTTCGGCCACAAAGGCGTTGCCGGGGCCCACTATTTTATCCACCTTGGGCACCGATTCAGTGCCGTAGGCCAGAGCGGCAATGGCCTGAGCGCCGCCCAGCTTAAATATCTTATCCACTCCTGCCACGTAGGCGGCGGCCAGAATCACGTCGGCCACCTTGCCGTCGGCAGAAGGGGGTGTGACCATCACAACTTCCTTCACACCTGCAATTTTGGCTGGAATAGCATCCATAAGCACGGTGGAGGGATAGGCGGCGGTGCCGCCGGGCACGTAAAGGCCGGCTCTATCCACGGGGATCACCTTTTGGCCCATCACAATGCCGTCTTCATCGTTGATAATAAAGCTGTTTCGCACCTGAGCCTTGTGGAATTTCGTGATATTTTCGGCAGCCCTTTTAAGGATGTCCAGGAATTTAGGCTCCACGGCGGCCACGGCAGCCTCGATCTCCTCGGGGCTAACCTGCAGGGCGCTGAGCTTAGCTTTATCAAACTTTTCGCAGTATTCAAAAAGGGCAGCGTCGCCCCTTTCGCGCACGTTGGCTATAATATCGGCCACTATTCCCTCAACCTTTGCCTGAGGAATGGTGCGGGCAAAAATCTCGCTGTTTGCCACCTGGCCATATTTCATAATTTTTATCATTTTGCTTCCTCCATCTGGGATTTAAGTTCTTTCACAATTTTTTCTATCTGCTCGTTCTTAAACTTAAAGCCCGATTTGTTGGCAATAAGCCTGGCCGAAATGGGGAAGATCTCCTCAAAGACCGAGAGATTGTTTTCCTTAAGTGTGGTGCCCGTTTCCACAATATCCACTATCACGTCCGAAAGGTCGAGTATGGGGGCAATTTCGATAGAGCCGTTGAGATGAATGATATCGATATCGCGGCCCATGGATGCGTAGTATTTAGCGGCTACGTTGGAAAACTTGGTGGCAACGCGGAGTGTTCGGCGGCGGTCGTCGCGGAAATCGTTTTTGGCGGCCACGGCCATTCGGCATTTACCGATGCCCAGATCTAAAAGCTCGTAAACGTCGGGTTCATATTCCAGCAAAATATCCTTGCCGGCCACGCCGATATCGGCGGCGCCGCGCTCCACGTAGATGGCTACGTCGGAGGGCTTCACCCAGAAGTAGCGTACGCCTGCTTCTTCGTTCTCAAAAATGAGTTTACGGTTGTTCTCTTTAATTGAAGGGCAAGGGAAGCCTGCTTTTTCAAACATAGCGTAAACCTTTTCGCCCAGCCTGCCCTTGGGCAGAGCCACGTTAAGCATTGTCTTCAATCTTGCGCACCTCCGCGTTGGAAATTTTATAAACAGATTTATAAGAAGCCTTTTGGGGCATCTGCCTTGCCGTGATCACGCTCATGCCCAGCCCGCGCAGATATTCTGCGGCGGCGGCTACGTCGCTTATCTCGGAAGTATCGTCGTAGAGCAGAAGGGTGTTGGCAGAATCGGATTCGGCCTCTTGCAGCCTTTCCAGCAGATCGGGATAAACAGCAAAGCCCACGGCTCCGCCGTTTCTGCCCATCTTCTTCATCAGCTTGCCGTATTGGCCGCCCGAAAGCACGGCCGAGGGCACGCCCATTATATATCCCTTAAACACCACGCCGTTGTAGTAGCCGAAATCGGTGCCTGCCGAGAAATCTATGTTCACGTGGGCGGCGATCTCCATAGGCAGAGTATCCAAAAGCAGATCCAGATTGCGAATGCCTGCCAGATATTTTTCGGGCAGCACGGCTGCCAGAGCGGGCAGAGCCTTGTAGGCAGGGCCATAGATAGCGGCCACTTTGCAAAGCAGCTGGGCGTTTTCTTCGGACACACCTGCCTTGGCGCAGGCCTCTGCAAGCCCGTGGATGTTCTTTTCGGCCAGAGCGGCGGCAATAAGCTTTCTATCGGCCTTGGCCACTCCCCAATCTTCAAACATATCGGAAAGTATGCCTAAGTGGCACACATCCAGCACGCTGTTGGGAGAGAGCTCTCGCAGGCTCTCACCTGCTAATCTCAGCACCTCGGCCACCGAGAAATCGTCGATCTCGCCCATGCATTCCAGGCCGATCTGGGGAATCTCGCGGTATCCGTCGCCACCCTTGGGCACGCGATAAACCTTTTCGTCGTAGTACACCTTCTGAACGCCGTCTTCGCCGCGGCCGTTCTTTATAATAGAAAGGGTAACGTCGGGCTTGAGAGCCATCAGCTTTCCGCCCAGATCGGTGAAGGTGATAACACCCTCCGAAATAAGGGAATCACCGTAGCGTACGTAAAGATCGTATTCTTCGAATTTGCTCATCTCATAGCGAGTGTAGCCGTAGTTTTCATAAACAGCGCGCAGCTTGTAGGAGATGCGCTCCTGATTGTTCATATAAAGCTTGCTCATTACTTGCTCTCCTCCATGCGGGAAATGGCGGTCTTGTAGCCGCCTGCGCCGTAGTTAAGGCATTTGTTCACGCGGCAAATGGTGGCGGTGGAGACGTTTGTTTTCTCCACAACCTCCTGATAGTTGTGCCCCGCGCTTAAAAGCTCGGCCACTTCCAGCCTTTGCGACATATCCTGGATTTCCTTGATCGTGCAGATATCTTCAAAAAAGGCATAGCACTCCTCCGCATTTTTGAGAGTGAGCACTGCCTGCATCAGCGTATCAATAGATTTGGTATGGAAATCGCTCATTAAATTCACCGTTCTTTCCTATGATTTCAACATTTTATCACTTTACTTTGGTGAAGTCAAGCCTTATTTAGCCGATT
>JAZRGE010000030.1:0-6276 GCA_045644025.1 Acutalibacteraceae bacterium
GCAGAATGTTGTTGTTTCCACGGTGAAATAAAACCCCCAAACAAAACCCCCCGAGGCGAGACCTCCGGGGGTTTTATTATGCTTTATTATTTATATTCGCCGAGAGCTTTGGCCCAGGGAGAGGTGCGGCTGCTGTTGATCACAGAGAAGCCCAGCTCCATGTGGAATTCCTTTTGGCTTAAGCGATATTTTTCGTGAATGTTCAGCGAGCAGGTTCTGGAACCAGAGCCCGACTGCATAAAGTCGGCATTCACAACGGTGCGGCTGCTTTCGGGCAGCTGATAGCTGTGCCTTGCACCCATTATTTCGTTGATGGTGTAGGGCGAAACACTGAATTCGAAGCCTGCAGGATTGAAGAAGATGATACCATCCTTAGCTTCGTTGTAAACTCCGCCGAACACAGTCTGCAAGCGGTTGCCGCTTTCCTGAGGACGTACGTAATCGGTGACAAAGCCCTTCACAACGCCCGAGAATCGGCCGAAGAAGGTGGCGTGGAAACGATCCACATAGCTATCTCCGGGGCCGCGGCCAAAGTAATCCACGTGATCATACTCAGGCTTCAAGCTGCAAGTGAGACCAAAGCGGGGAATATAGCCCAGCCACTTCCAAAGCTGCTTAACATCGGCCGAAAGCAGCACTCTGCCATCACCAAACACAGTCCACACAGCCTTGGCATCGATAATATTGCCTGCGCCATCGCCACCCATGCTGAAATCAATGGCCACGGTGATCTTATCGTCGGCGGCAACAGTCTCCACGTTCTTAACCTTTGCATAGGCTCTGTCCACACCGTGACGGTGGAAGCCGCCTTCGCCGGGCTGGCCGGGGCGGCAAGGCTCCTGACCGGGAGAACCTGCACGGTCGTTATCTGTGAGGGCACGATACACATTGAAGCACATAGGCTCTAAGAGCATTTCTCTGCCGTTCATCTTGATGCTGCTGAAGGCGGCGGTGCGCTTATTAAGGGTGTAGCTGAATTCTTCTCCCGAGAAGACTATGGCGCTGTCGGTCTCCTCAAAATCGGGAGCCGAAACAGCGGGAAGCACAACCTTCTTCACTTCCACGGGCAGCTTAAACTGGGCAAATGCCAGCTCTTCGCCCACGGGAATCATGGGGCTATCGCCCTGCTGACGGAAGGAGAGCTTCACGTAGCAAAGGCCATCTTCGGGAAGATCATAATTAATGGTGTAGGAACGGGTGCGTCCGGGAGGAATGGTGAGAGCATCCATCACGCCGCTGGCAACCTTCTTGCCGAAGCGGGTGATCTCCCAAACACATTCAAGACGGTTGAGATAAGAGAAATCATAAAGATTGGTGATCTCAAAGGCACCGTTCTTAAGATCCACGGGCTTCACTCTCACAGGCTGCATCACGTATTTAAGCTCGGTAAGTCCGGGTGTGGGAGTGCGGTCAACCTGAAGCAGACCGTCCACGCAATAGTTGTTGTCGTGCACGATTTCACCGAAATCTCCGCCGTAATCAAATCTCTCTTTGCCATCGGCTGTGCGGCCGTGGTAGAGCCCGTGATTATACCATTCCCAAACAAAGCCGCCCATGTGGTTGGCCTTGGCATAGAACACGTTCCAATAATCAATAATTTCGCCGGGGCCGTTGCCCATTGCGTGGGCATATTCACAAAGCACCAAGGGGCGCTTTAAGCCGCTATCGCAATAGCAGGTGCACCATTCGGGGGAACGATACATCACGCTATACATATCCATCTCGGGTGCGATGTTATCGGTCTCCTTGGGGAAGGTGCCGCTTTCCGATGCCACATCGCCCAGAATATTATGATCGTGGCAAGCACCTTCATAGTGCACGGGGCGGGTGTTATCAATTCTTTTGGCTTCCAGAGCCTCGGCGGTGGTGTTGCAGCCGTGGTAGGATTCGTTGCCGCAAGACCACATCACAACGGAAGGCCTGTTCTTATCGCGCTGGACAAGGCGCACCATTCTATCCACGAAGGCTTCCTGCCACTCGGGATCATTGGTGATCCTGGTGCAATCTCCGCAAGCATCCATACCATGGCATTCCAGATCGGCTTCATCGCAAACATAAAGGCCGTAGATATCGCAAAGCACGGTGAAACGAGGATCGTTGGGATAATGAGAGGTTCGCACAGCGTTCACATTGTGGCGCTTCATAAGCTTGATATCGGCTATCATATCCTCTTCGGAAACAACACAGCCGGTGTAGGGGTGGAAATCGTGGCGGTTAACACCCTTAAGTTTCACAGCCTTACCGTTGATCTTAAAGACAGCGTCTTCAATGGTGATCTGGCGAATACCAACCTTTTCAACAATATGCTCGGAGGGTGTGGAGATGAGCAGCGTGTAGAGTTCGGGGTTTTCGGCACTCCAAAGGATAGGAGCGGCCACCTTAAAGCTCACGTTGCCATCGGCTTCCACCTTTTTAGTCTCAATAGTGTTGCCATCGGGATCGGAAAGAGATGCTTCGATATCCTGAGGAACATCGGCCTTAAAATCTACCGAAACGGTGGCATAAGACATATCTTCGGCCAAGGTAGTCTTCACAAAGAAGTCTTCGATATGGCCTTTAGGTCTGGCAAGGATATAGGGCTCGCGGAAGATGCCCGAGAAGCGCCATTTATCCTGATCTTCCAGATAAGAGCCCACGCACCATTTGAAAACAGCCACTGTGATGGTGTTTTCGCCTGTGTGCACAAAATCGGTGATATCAAATTCGGAGGGAGAATGGGAAACCTGGCTGAATCCCACAAATGCGCCGTTGATATAAACATAGTAGCAGGAATCCACACCTTCAAATACTATGTATTTCTTAAGGCCATCCCAATCGCCTTCTATTTCAAACTTGCGGGAATAAACACCCACAGGGTTCTTAGAGGGAATATAGGGCGGATCGGTGGGGAAAGGATAGCGGATATTGGTGTACTGGGGATTTTCCCAGCCGTGCATGTTCCACACAGAAGGCACGGGAATAGTATTTTCAAAATAGGCGCCTGTGTTGTAGAGCAGATCATCGTTCAGAGAATCTACACTTTCAAAAAAAGCAAACTTCCACTGCCCTGCAAGGGATGCAAAGCGAGCGGAGTTGTTCCTTCCGCCTGCCAGAGCCGATGCGGCTGTGGGGAAAGGAATGTAGTAGGAACGGGTAGGTCTTGTGCCAACATGGAGAGTTTTTAAGCTTTCGTGAAAAAATTCGCGCATTTATTTTTCCTCCTCATATATATAAGTTTTGGCAAAGGCAGGGCGGCCCGAACGAAGATATACTCGGGGCACTCGCCTGCTTATGCCGCAGACTATTTCATAATTTATCGTACCGCATATATCGGCAATTTCTTCCACGGGGTTTCCCTTGCCGAAGAGCAGCACGGTGTCGCCCTCCCGAGCTTCGGGAACGGCGGAAATATCCACCACAGTCTGGTCCATACAAACTCTTCCCAACACGGGAGCCTTTTTGCCGTGGCACAGCACGTTTCCTTTGCCCGAAAGGGCTCGGCGCCAACCATCGGCATAGCCAACGGGGAGCGTGGCGCAGGTGGTGTTCTTATCGGTGATATGGGTGCCGCCGTAGCTTATGGCTTCGCCTGCAGGCAGCTCTTTTATCTGGGCAATGGTGGAATAAAAGGCCATTGCAGGGCTGAACTCGGCAGGCAATTTCAGAGAAGTATCGGGGGTGAGGCCATAGAGGATAATGCCTGCCCTCACCATATCCATCTTCATATCCTTATGGAGCAGTGCACCTGCCGAATTGGAGCAATGGCGGATATTTGGCACAAGGCCCTTTTTCTCCAAAGCATCGCACACGGCGCTGAAACGAGCATACTGCTTTGCGGTGTATTCATCATCTGTATCGGCGCAGGCAAAGTGGGTGAAGATTCCATCGAAGCTCAGGGAATCTGCGGCCAGCACTTGGGCTATCTCTTCTTGGGGGCACATTCCTTCGCGGCAGATAAATCCGATGCGGCCCATGCCTGTGTCCAGCTTAATGTGGGCTTTCACCACAACGCCTGCCTTCTTGGCCTCATAAGCCAGAGCCTTACCGTAGCTTGCAGACATAACTGACTGAGCAATATTGTTTTCGGCGAGAAGTGCAGCATATTCCTCGGGGGTGTGCCCCAGAACAAGCACGGGAGATTTAACACCTGCATATCTCAGCTCCATGGCTTCGTCGATATTGGAAACAGCAAAATATTCCGCACCGTTCTCCTCCAGCACGGGGGCAACACAGGCTGCACCGTGGCCATAGGCATCCGCCTTAACAACAGCCATCACCTTTGCTCCGCCGGCGGCCGAAACAACAGCCTTATAATTGGCAATAATGCTATCCAGGTCTATTTCGACCCAGCTTCTTTTGAGAAAATCCATAAAATATGTCCTCCCAAATTTATACACGGCTATTATAACCGAACACTTTGGTTTTTTCAACAAAATTTAGTCTATAAAAACAGGAAATTTAAATTGAATTTCGGCTGTAAGTATATTTTGACAAGCGGGATTTTTTATGATAGAATATCCAATTAGAAAAGTGACACACCGAAAGGAAGAAAATTTGTGCCCATTCCAATGAAGAATATTCGAAACTTCAGCATTATTGCTCATATCGACCACGGCAAATCCACCCTGGCCGATCGTCTTCTGGAGCTCACCCAATCCGTGGCCGCCAGAGATATGGAAGAGCAGCTGCTGGATAGTATGGACTTAGAGCGAGAGCGCGGCATCACAATTAAGGCCCACGCTGTCACCCTTTTCTATACTGCGGCCGATGGCCAGGAATACGAACTGAATCTGATAGATACCCCCGGCCATGTGGACTTCAACTACGAAGTTTCCCGCTCTCTGGCCGCCTGCGAAGGCGCGCTTCTGGTGGTGGATGCTTCTCAGGGAATCGAAGCTCAAACACTGGCCAACACATATCTTGCGCTGGATCACGGTCTGGAGCTTATCCCTGTTATCAACAAGATAGATCTGCCCTCGGCCGAGCCCGAAAGGATTAAGCAGGAGATAGAAGACGTGATCGGCATCCCTGCCGATATGGCTCCCCTGGTTTCGGCCAAGAGCGGCCTCAACGTGGAGCAGGTGCTGGAGCGCATAGTGGAGCTTGTTCCCCCACCGCAAGGTGATACTTCGGCTCCCCTTTCGGCCCTTATCTTCGATTCATATTATGATCAGTACAAGGGTGTTGTTGTCTTCTTCCGAGTTGTTTCCGGCTCTATTAAAACGGGCGACGTGATAAAAATGATGGCCACGGGCGCCGAGTTCTCGGTTGTGGAAGTGGGCCGCAAGAGCGCCACTAATCTGCAGCCCTGCGATGAGCTCTTTGCAGGCGAAGTAGGCTACTTAGCCGCCGCTATCAAAAACGTGCGCGATGCCCGCGTGGGCGACACTATCACCTTAAAAGAGCGCCCCGCCAAGGAGCCTTTGGCAGGCTACCGCAAGGTAAATCCCGTGGTTTTCTGCGGTGTTTATCCTGCCGATGGCAGCCGCTACACCGATCTGAGAGAAGCCCTCGAAAAGCTTCAGCTGAATGATGCCTCCTTGGTCTATGAGCCCGAAACATCCATGGCGCTGGGCTTTGGCTTCCGATGCGGCTTTTTGGGCCTTCTCCATATGGAGATAATCGAAGAAAGGCTGGAGCGCGAATATAATCTGGATCTTATCACCACGGCCCCCAGTGTTATTTATAAATTCACACTCACCGATGGCACCACCATCGACGTAGATAACCCCACCAATTATCCCGACCCGACTACGGTAGTCTCCTCCATGGAGCCGATGGCCAACGTGCATATATATAGCCCGGGCAGCTTTGTGGGCACCATAATGGAGCTTTGCCAGGAGCGCCGCGGCGTTTATAAAGATATGCAATATATCGGCGATCGAGTGGATATCCACTATATCCTTCCCGTGGCCGAAATAATCTACGATTTCTTTGATGCGCTTAAATCCCGCACTCGCGGCTATGCCAGCTACGACTACGAAATAAAGGGCTACGAACCCTCTAAGCTTTCCAAGCTGGACGTGATGCTTGCAGGCGACACGGTGGATGCACTTTCCTTTATCGTGCATTCCGAAAGCGCCTACACCCGCGCCCGAAAAATAGCCGAAAAGCTTAAAGACGTTATTCCCAGGCAGTTGTTCGAGGTGCCTGTGCAGGTGGCTGTGGGCGGCAAAATAATTGCCCGAGAGACTGTTAAGGCCATGAGAAAAGACGTGCTTGCCAAGTGCTACGGCGGGGATATCACCCGAAAGAAAAAGCTTTTGGAGAAGGAGAAGGAAGGCAAAAAGAGAAAGC
>JAZRGE010000031.1:0-1402 GCA_045644025.1 Acutalibacteraceae bacterium
TCAACACTCTGCTTAAAATGTATGCCGTTCCCATTGTGAATGAAAACGACTCTGTGGCAATTGAAGAGATCCTTTTCGGTGATAACGATAATCTTTCTGCAATAGTTGCCACGCTTTGCAGCGCAGATATGCTGATTATCCTCACCGATATCGATGGCTACTACGATGCCGATCCAAGAACTAATCCCAATGCTAAAAAGCTTGATGTTGTCTGCGGTATTACAGACGAAATGATGTCTGCGGCAGGCGGCACGGGAAGCAACAGAGGCACCGGCGGAATGCACACCAAGTTGGAAGCTGCAAGATATGCCAATAAGCACGGAATCGATGTTGTGATCACATCGGGCGAAGAACCCGAAGTGATTTATGATATACTTGAGGGCAATACTTCTAAATGCACAATTTTTTGCTCTCGGAAGGATTGAAGCGTAGATATGAATTCTCTTGAACAAATAGGCAAACGCGCTAAGGAAGCCCAAATAGAGCTTTCTGTGGCCAATGCTGAATTAAAAAATAAAGCGCTGCACAATATTGCCGATGCGCTGGAAGCCAGCACCAAAAAAATCCTTGATGCCAATGCAAAGGATCTTGAAAACGGCAGATCTGCCGGAATGAGCGAATCATTGCTGGATAGATTGGCGTTAACAGAAGCACGTGTAAAAGGTATGGCTGCAGGTGTTAGAGAAGTTGCTGCCTTGGATGATCCGGTGGGCATTATCGAAGAAGAGCGCACCTTATATAACGGAATGAATCTAAAGAGAATAAGTGTGCCGATGGGCGTTATCGGTATTATATACGAGGCACGGCCGAACGTTACTTCCGATGCGGCAGCCCTTTGCCTTAAATCGGGAAATATCACGATTCTTCGCGGCGGCAAGGAAGCTATAAATTCAAATATGGCTATTGCCGAAGTTATGCGCGATGCTATTGCCGAAAGCGGTTTGCCTGCCGATTGTGTTCAGCTCGTTTCCGATACATCCCGTCAGTCTGCCACCGATCTGATGCAGCTCACAGATTATTTGGATCTGCTTATTCCCAGAGGCGGTGCAGGGCTCATTAAGGCCACTGTTGAAAATGCCAAGGTTCCCGTGATAGAAACGGGCACCGGCAATTGCCATGCTTTTGTGGATAGCAGCGCCGATCTTAAAATGGCTGCCGATATTGTATTTAATGCCAAGTGCTCCAGGCCTTCGGTGTGCAACGCATTGGAATCGCTGCTTGTTCATAAAGATATTGCAGAAGAGTTTTTGAAGTCGGAGGCCAAGCGGTCTTAGGAAGACAAATCCTTGATGCAACTCCTTGGCTCACAGAACGACATGGCTACGATCCGACTTCCAGGCCTTCGGTGTGCAACGCATTGGAATCGCTGCTTGTTCATAAAGATATTGCAGAAGAGTTTTTG
>JAZRGE010000032.1:0-7264 GCA_045644025.1 Acutalibacteraceae bacterium
AAAGGTGCTGTTATCGAAGCAAGGCTGGATAAGGGCCGCGGCCCCGTGGCTACTCTGCTTGTGCAGACCGGTACACTCCACAGCGGCGACGTTATTGTGGCAGGCAGCACAGTTGGTCGTGTCCGTGTGATGACTAACGAGCACGGTCAGGAGATCAAAGTTGCAGGCCCCTCTACTCCCGTTGAGATCACCGGCCTGGACGAAGCACCCAGCGCAGGCGATACCTTTGATGCTGTTTCGGATGAAAGGCTGGCTCGCCAGCTCGTGGAGCAGAGAAGGCAGAGCGAAAAAGAGCAGGTGTGGAATTCTGCTTCTCATGTCACTCTGGATAATCTTTTCTCCCAGCTTGAGCAGGGTGAGATGAAGGATCTTAATATTATCATTAAGGCAGACGTTCAGGGCTCGGTTGAAGCTGTTAAGGAAAGCCTTGTAAAGCTTAGCAATGATGAAGTTAGGGTAAACATTATCCACGGCGGTGTTGGCGCTGTGAGCGAATCCGACGTTATGTTGGCTGCCGCTTCGGGTGCTATTATTGTTGGCTTTAACGTTCGCCCCGAAGCCAACGCCAAGATTGCTGCCGAAAGGGATAGCATCGAAATTAGGCTCTACAGAGTTATCTACGATTGTATCGAAGAAATAGAGGCTGCTATGAAGGGTATGCTGGCTCCTAAGTTCCGCGAAGTTGCCCAGGCCACTATCGAAGTTCGTACAACCTACAAGATCAGCGGTGTAGGTACCATTGCAGGCTGCTACGTGCAGGATGGAAAGGTGACCCGCAGCAGCAAGATCCGTGTTGTGCGCGATGGTATTGTTGTTGCCGAGGATGAGATTTCTTCGCTGCGCCGCTTTAAGGACGACGTGAAGGAAGTTGCCTCCGGCTATGAGTGCGGTATCGGCTTGGAGAAGTTTGGCGATATCAAGCAGGGCGATACTCTGGAAGCATTTATTATGGAGGAATATAGAGACTAATGGCAGGATTTAAAACAAACCGTATTGCCTCGGAGCTCCAGAAGGAGCTTTCCTCCCTTGTGAGAGAGCTTAAGGATCCCAGAATCAGCCAGCTTCTCAGCATTGTGAAGGTGGATGTGAGCGGAGATCTTTCCGTGGCAAAAATATACGTGAGCGCTATTGAGGGAGTGGAGGCCAGCGCCAGATCTGTTAAGGGTCTGGAGAGTGCATCGGGCTTCCTTAAAAGGGAGATATCGAGCCGCTTAAAGCTTCGCAAGATGCCGGAGTTTAAGTTTATTGCCGATGATTCAATTTCCCACAGCGCCCATATAGCCGATATAATTTCCGGCTTCGAATATAAAAATCAGGAAGAAAATGAAGAATGAGGCGAGACGCAATGGCTGAAAGATATACTGTGGAAATGGTGTGCGATTATTTGCGCACCAACGATAATTTTATTATCCTAACACATATGTCTCCCGATGGTGACACATTGGGTTCTGCCTGCGCGCTTGCTTTTTCTCTTAAATTCTTGGGCAAAAAGGTATGCATTCGCTGCGCGGATAATATACCTAAAAAATACGATTATCTTTTTGAAGGATTAGAGCAGGACGAACTGAAGGAAGGCACGGTAGTGGCTGTGGATGTTGCCACCGAAAAGCTGCTGGGCAGCCTTTGGGATGAATTCGGCGGTAGGGTGGATATGTGTATCGATCACCATATCTCTAACACCGAATATGCACAGCGCTTGTTGCTGGATAGCGATGCTGCCGCTGCCTGCGAAGTGATCTATCAGATAGTTCGCGTGCTGGGCGATTGGCAGGATCCTGCCGTGCGCGCTGCTATCTACACCGGCATTTCCACCGACACCGGCGGTTTCCGCTTTTCCAATACCACCGCTCGCACCCATGCCATTGCGGCAGAGATAATGGTGGGCGGTCAGGTGGATTGTTCGGAGATCGACCGTGTTATGTTTGAATGCAAGACCCGCCAACAGTTGGCAATGGAAAGCTACGTGCTTTCGCGAATCAAGTTTTACTACGGCGGCAAATGCGCCGTGATATCCGTGCCCAAATCCGTGCGCCAAAAATTTGGCTGCAAGGAAGATGAAATCGACGCTGTTGCTGCCGCTTCCCGTTCTATCGAAGGGGTGCTTGTGGGCATCACCTTAAAGCAGAAAGACGATGGCACAATCAAGGCTTCGGTGCGCAGCCACAATCCCGTGGATTCCGCCGCTATTTGCAAAGCACTTGGCGGTGGCGGCCACGTTAGGGCCGCCGGATGCACATTGGGAAATTCGCTGGCTATTGCAAGAAGAAGGATTCTGAAGGCTGTTAAAGCAGAACTGGAGGCCATAAATTGACAGGTCTTATTTTGCTGGATAAGCCCTCGGATATGACTTCTTTTCTGGCTTGCTCAATTATAAGGGGCATCTCCAAGGAAAAGCACGTGGGCCACACCGGCACACTGGATCCTATGGCCACCGGCGTGCTACCCATATTTGTGGGCAAGGCCACAGGGCTTTCCCGCTATCTTATAGAGGCTGATAAAAGATACACCGCGGTGATAAAGCCGGGTGTGGCCACCGATACAATGGATATCACGGGCAACGTGGTTTCCAGTAGCAATGATATCCCGAGTAGGGAAGAGATAGAAAGAGTGGTGGCTTCCTTTAAGGGTAAGCAGATACAGACTCCGCCTATCTACTCTGCTATTAGGGTGGATGGCCGCAGGCTTTATGATATAGCACGTTCGGGTGGAGAGGCCGAGATCCCTCAGAGAGAAATAACTATCTATTCCATAGATATCTTGGAGTTCTTTGAAGACAGCAGCTTTTCTGTAGACGTATGCTGCTCTAAAGGTACATATATTCGTTCGCTTGCCAACGATATCGGCAAGCAGCTCGGTTGCGGAGCCACGCTGGCTTCGCTTCGCCGCACATCCACCGCAGGCTTCGGTATAGAAAGCTGCACCCCTCTGGCGGATATAAAGGCCAACGGTGCAGAATCCTACCTTATCGCTCCTGAAAAGGCCCTGCCTCACCTTAAAAGAGTGAGCGTGAGCCAGAAGCAGGCAGTAAGGTTCACAAACGGTGGTGCTCTTTCGGTGGAAAGGCTCACCTTGGGCGAAACAACTCCCGAAGAAGATATGGTGGTTATGCACGGAGAGATAATGCTGGGTGTTGGCCGAATTTCGGCCGATGCGCAGGAATTAGCACCAAAAACAGTGATAAACAAAATTTAGGAAAGCAATGGAGGTAAAGAGATATGATCTTCGGCGTAGATAATGTGGATAATCAGCCCACCGCGCTGGCGTTAGGTATGTTCGATGGAATTCATATTGGCCATAAGGCAGTTCTGCAGACTGCTATAGATAGTGGACTTTTCCCCATAGCAGTCACCTTTTTTGATACTCAGAAAAATAAAACCGATTTGCTTATGTCTCCTCAAAAGAAGAAGGATGCCCTGCTGGGGATGGGCTTTAAGCAGGTTGTTATGATGAACTACGATGCCGTGAGAAGCTGGCTTCCTTTGCCTTATCTTTCCTCACTTCGTATGAACTTTAATCCCGAACTTATTTGCTGCGGTGATAATTTCCATTTTGGTATTAATGCCAGCGGAGATGTGAGCATCCTGGAAAACTATTGCCACAGCCACGGGATAAAGACTAAGATTGTCCACGCCGTGAAGGATGAAAATGGCAATCTTGTCACATCCACCAATATCCGCAAAATGATTATGAACGGGCGAGTGGAAGAAGCCAACAAGCTTATGAACAACAATTTTTCCTTCACCCAGACTGTGATGCGCGGAGACGGAATAGGCCATAAACTGGGCTTTCCCACTATCAATCAAGAACTTCCGCTTGAACTGGTGGTGCCGAAATTTGGCGTCTACGCCACAAAGGTATCGGTAAACGATCAAGTTTTTGATGCTGTCACAAATATCGGCATAAGACCCACAAGGCCCAGCACCACTCCCATCTGCGAGACTCATATCATTGGGTTTGATGGTGATATTTATGATAGTGCTGTCACGGTGAGACTGGAGAGATTTATTCGCGAAGAACAGAAATTTGAAACAACGGAACAACTTGCAGAGGCAATCTGCAATGATATAAAGAAGATAAAAAAGGAGAAATAAAAATGAAAAAAGAAGTAATGATCGAAACATCCGCCCGTCACGTTCATGTTAGCCGTCAGGATCTGGATATCCTTTTCGGCGAGGGCTATGAACTTACCCCCAAAAAGGATCTTTCCCAGCCCGGCCAGTTTGCCTGCGAAGAAAGAATTGATATTGTAGGACCCAAGAAGGAGCTTAAGGGTGTTTCTATTCTCGGCCCCGTTCGCCCCGCAACCCAGGTTGAGATTTCTCTCACCGATGCTCGCAGCATCGGCGTTGCCGCTCCCATCAGGGAATCCGGCGATGTTAAGGGTAGCGGCGCATGTAAGCTTGTTGGCCCCAAGGGTGAGGTCGAGATCTCCGAGGGTGTTATTGCCGCTAAGCGCCACATACATATGACAACCGCTGATGCCGCAAACTATGATCTTAAGGATTGCCAGATTGTTAAGGTTAAGGTTGAGAGCGATGGCCGTAGCCTTATCTTTGATGATGTTGTTGTTCGTGTAAGCGATAAGTTTGCTCTTGCTATGCATATCGATACCGATGAGTCCAACGCTATGGCTGCAGGTAGAGATTGTGTTGGCGAGATCCTGGACTAATGTCTTTAGGGCTCTATATTCACGTTCCCTTTTGCGCTTCAAAATGCGCTTATTGTGATTTCTATTCGTTTGCTCCCACGGCGGGAGAGCTGGATAGCTACACAAACCGCATAACAGATGATTTAGAAAAATGGGCGGCACGGCTTGGCTGTGCCGCCGATACACTATATTTTGGCGGCGGCACACCGTCCCTTTTGGGCGGCCGAAGGATCAGCCGCATTGTGGCAAAGGCTAAGGAATGTTTCGGCCTTCATAATGCCGAGATCACCGTGGAATGTAATCCTGCCGATGATTTAGAAGCCGAATTCATAATTATGGCAGAGGCAGGAGTAAATCGTATTTCGATTGGTGCCCAGAGCGGCCACAATTTCGAGCTTGCCGCGCTTTCCAGAAGGCATTCGGTATCCGATATTGAATCAACTGTAGCCGCGGCGCGGCGAGCAGGGATAGAGAACATCTCTCTGGATTTAATGCTGGGCATACCGTTTCAGACGTCGGAATCCCTTTCGGCCACGATCAACCGCTTTGCCAAATTAGGAGTGAGCCATATTTCGGCCTATCTGCTTAAGGTAGAGCCGGGCACACCAATGGAAAAGCGTGTTAGCGAGTTGCCCGAGGAGGATGCAACGGCCGATCTTTATCTGCAGGCTTGCCGCGAATTGGCAGAGGCAGGATATAGCAGATATGAAATATCCAATTTCTGCCGTGATAATAAATTCAGCCGCCACAATGTGAAGTATTGGCAGTGCGAAGAGTATTTGGGCCTTGGCCCTTCGGCTCATTCCTTCATTGATGGCCGAAGATTTTATTATGAGCGAGATTACAAAGCATATATGGCAGGTGCTGATCCTACCGACGACGGATGCGGCGACGTTGCCGAGCGGCTTATGTTGGCGCTCAGGTTGGATTGCGGCGTGGAACCTCTGGATTTTTGCCAAAGGAATTTATTGAAAAGCGGCGAAAAGCTGTTGGCCGAAATGGAATGCCTGCAAAAAGCAGGTATAATGAAGAAACAGGGAAACAACTTTAGTTTCACAGATAAGGGTGCCTTGGTATCCAACGCCTGCATTGTGCGGCTTGTGGATGCTTTGGGCTTTTAGTAAGGAGATTGCTATGGAAAAGGATTGGGAACAACTCAAAGAAGAATGCCTTAGCTGCCGTAAGTGCGGCTTGTGTGAGACACGCACAAATGTGGTCTTCGGCCAGGGCAATCCTAATGCCAGGCTGATGTTTATCGGCGAAGGCCCGGGCGAAACAGAGGATCTCACAGGCTTGCCTTTTGTGGGAAGATCGGGCAAGTTGCTGGATAAGTTTATAGAGGCTATCGGCTACAGCAGGGAAGACGTTTTTATCGCCAATATGGTGAAATGCCGCCCACCGCAGAACCGTGATCCCAAGCCCGAAGAGATGGAGCTTTGCCTTGATTATCTGCGCCGCCAGGTTAAGCTGATCAATCCCGATCTTATAGTCTGTCTCGGCCGTGTGGCCGCCGCCAGACTTATTGATCCCAATATAAAGGTGACTAAAGAACACGGCACCATCATAAAAAAAGGCAATTACAATTTTATGGCCACGTTCCATCCTGCTGCACTGCTTCGCGATCCCAATCAGAAGCCCCAGGCATTTGAAGATTTCCTTAAAATAAAAGAAATATTAGAGAAATAAAAAAATCCCCATCGCCAAAGCGATGGGGATTTTAATTTTAGGTTTAGGGGTTATTAGTATGCAACACCCTGAGCGATCATAGCATCGCAAACCTTTTCGAAACCTGCAAGGTTGGCACCGGCAACAAGGTCGCCTTCCATGCCATACTTCTTGGCGGCTTCGTAGGAGTTCTTGTAGATGTTGGTCATGATCTGGAGAAGCTTTGCACCAACTTCCTCAGCAGTCCAGCTGTATCTCATGGAGTTCTGGCTCATTTCCAGGCCGGAAACAGCAACACCGCCGGCATTAACAGCCTTGGAAGGAGCAACAACAACACCGTTAGCCTTAAGCAGAGCAACAGCTTCGTTGGTGGTGGGCATATTGGAAACTTCCACATAGTACTTAACACCGTTGGCAACGATCTGCTCGGCTTCCTTAACGTCAACTTCGTTCTGAGTGGCGCAGGGCATAAGGATATCGGCCTTAACACCCCAGGGCTTCTGGCCTGCGAAATAGGGAACGCCAAACTTATCGGCATAGTCCTTAACCATATCGTGGCCGGAAGAACGCATATCCAGCATAAACTGAATCTTCTCTTCGGTGTTTACGCCGTCTTCATCGTAGATATATCCGTCGGGGCCGGAAATGGTAACAACCTTGCCGCCCAGCTCGGTGATCTTCTTAACAGTGCCCCAAGCAACGTTGCCGAAGCCGGAGATAGCAAATGTCTTGCCCTTAATATCTTCGCCGAAGGACTTAAGCATCTCAGCGGTGTAGTAAACTGCACCAAAGCCGGTTGCTTCGGGACGAATGAGAGAACCGCCGTAGGGCAGGCCCTTACCGGTGAGAACGCCGGTGAATTCGTTGCGCAGTCTCTTATACTGGCCGTAGAGATAGCCGATCTCGCGAGCGCCTACGCCAAGGTCGCCTGCGGGAACGTCGGTATCAGCG
>JAZRGE010000033.1:0-2408 GCA_045644025.1 Acutalibacteraceae bacterium
CCATCGTTCAGAGCCACGAATCCCACAGTCTTGGAATCGCGCACGGAGCGGACCCAACCGCATACAGTGATATCTGTATCGATAAACTTTTCGGGTGCGGCAAAGATATCGCACATATCAATATGTTTCATACTAATCCCTCTCAAATTTAAGAAAAATTTTATAATAAAGGTATTGTACCAAATATTTCCCCTGCGGTCAATGATATTTTTCAATTTTTTAGGCTATGAAACCGCCTTTGGGAACAATTTTTTTATTTTTTGGGAATGAATATTTTTTGTGTTGACAATTCATTTTCCTTATGCTATAAATACCGCGAAAAGACCTACCGAAGTGATGTTGAAAACATTAAGAACGGAGGAATTAAAAATGAGCAATTTCAAGAAATATCCGGCAACCGAAAGATTTTCTTCCATAGAGAGGGCGAAGGCAGGCTATGCCTGCTCCGTCTCCCCCACCCCCGTGATAAAGGATATCGTTCCGGGCAAGGCAGTTGTTGAGACATTCGATCTGTACGAAGTCTGTTTCAATATAGATGCCACCTACGAGAACCCCTTTGATCCCGATGATATTATGGTGGACGGTGTCTTCACAAGACCCGACGGTAAGAAGGCTGTGGTGCCGGCTTTTTATATTGAGCCGATCGAAAGCACCAACGGCAAAGTGCTGCTCACCTACAAGCCCATTTATTTCACAATGAGCGGTGAAGCAGGCTGGAGATTGCGCTTTGCGGCCGACACACCGGGTGAATATTCCTTCTATATAAGGGTGAAAGACAGCAAGGGCCAGACTGCCCAAAGCGAGGAATTCAAATTCACCGCTGTTAAGGGCCGAAACAAGGGTTTCGTAAGGGTCTCACCCACCCACCCGGGCCGATTGGAAAACAGCGGAGACGGTTCTCCCTTTTATGGTTCGGGCACTAATACCGCATGGGTGCGCCGCCCCTTCACCAAGGATCCCGAACACCTGAGCTACAATTATTTTCTGGATAAAGCCGCAGGCACCACCAACTGCACCAGAGTGTGGATATGCCATTGGGCTTGGCTGGAATGGACACCCGATCCCGAGCATAAAGCGACCTATTCCTATTGCGGTATGTCGTACTACAATCAGTGCATCTGCTCAGCCTTCGATGATATTATCCGTATGTGCGAAGAAAGGGGTCTGCGCTGCATAGTCTGCCTGGACGATAACGACGAGCACTACGCTCCAAATCACTGGGACAACTGGGGCTTCAACCCCTATAACGTTGATAACGGCGGCCCTGTGGACGGAGTTCGCAATTATTTTGCCACAAAGGGTGTTATGCCCTATTATAAGAAGAGATTGCGCTATATCGTTGCCCGCTGGGGATATAGTTCGGCTGTGATGTCGCTTAATCTCTGGAACGATTATTTCGATGGCACACCAACGGTTGCCGAATATCTGAGTGAACTCAGAGACTACACTCGCAGCATTACCGCCAACTGGCGCGATCTGCTTTTTGCTTCCAATTTCCGAATGGAAGCCAACAAGGTGTTGGATTATGCCACTCAATCGCTCAACACCTACGACGGCACTCAGCCTGCCGTGGTAAACGAATGCTGGCATTCCAAAGATATCGATTGGTATGCCGAATCGCTGGAATCCACTATTTGGAGCGAACTTGTTCGCGGCTCCAGCACCACCATGATATGGTCTCACGACACGGTAGACGAGCAAAATTGTTGGGGTATATTCAACAACATTCTGGATTTCACAGCTGATATTCCATTTAATAACTCCCCCACCACGGTTTCCGATCTCTCCATTGATTCCGCAAGCAAACCTTCGGCAGAAGTGGAACCGGTGAAGGTCATCACCGTGCGATCCTATGGAGATATAAAGGGATGGGGCCAAAAGGCAACCAAGAATTTCTTCCCCTTGGATTCCAAATATTCCAGCGTGCTCTTGGAAGGCTACACATCCAATCTCTACAGCGGCCACACCGAGCAATGGAAAAATCCGCCCACATTTGAGATAGATGCTCCTTTAGGCGGAAAAATAATGTTGGAATTTGATGAGATAGGCGGCGGCGATCAGATCCTTACCGTGAATAAGAACGGAACACTTGTGAACACCACCGTTTGGGGCGGCGGCCGAAGAATGCTCAGCTCCGATGAGAACTGTGTGGAGATAGATATGGACAAAGGCAAAAACACCATTGCTCTGGACAACATCGGCTCCGACTGGTTAAGGCTCTTGGGAGTGTACTTTGTTCTTAATTCTCCCGGGGCCGAGAGCATGATAGCGGCCAGGCAGCTTTGCGGCAAGGATTTTGCTATAGTTTATGTGGAAAATCAGACCTACTACGAACTTTACCGCACAGTGCTCAAAAAGGAGTCCGTGGATATCGCCGATGTAAATCTCCGCACCAAGGATATGGGCGA
>JAZRGE010000034.1:0-10985 GCA_045644025.1 Acutalibacteraceae bacterium
TTAAGAACATGATTACTGGTGCTGCTCAGATGGACGGCGCTATCCTCGTAATCGCTTCAACAGACGGCCCCATGGCTCAGACAAAGGAACATCTCCTTCTTGCTCGTCAGGTTGGCGTTCCCTACATCATTGTATTCATGAACAAGTGCGACCAGGTTGACGACGAAGAGCTTCTCGAACTCGTTGAAATGGAAATCCGTGAGACACTTAGCGAGTATGAATTCCCCGGTGACGACACACCGATCATCAAGGGTTCAGCTCTTAAGGCTCTTGAGTATGCTGGTGGCGACACAGAAGCTGCTGAGCTTAAGCCCATCTGGGACCTTATGGACGCTGTAGCCTCATACATCCCGACTCCTGATCGTAAGGCTGACCTTCCGTTCATCATGCCTGTTGAAGACGTTTTCACAATCACAGGTCGTGGTACAGTTGCTACAGGTAGAGTTGAGCGTGGACAGCTCAAGCTTTCAGAAGAAGTTGAAATCGTTGGTCTTACAGAAGAAAAGAGAAAGACTGTTGTTACAGGTATCGAAATGTTCCGTAAGCTCCTCGATTACGCTGAGGCAGGTGACAACATCGGTGCTCTTCTCCGTGGCGTACAGCGTACCGAGATCGAGCGCGGCCAGGTTCTCTGCAAACCCGGCTCCATCAACCCCCACACCAAGTTCCATGGTCAGGTTTACGTACTGAGCAAGGACGAGGGTGGCCGTCATACTCCCTTCTTCAACAACTATCGTCCCCAGTTCTACTTCAGAACAACCGACGCTACCGGTGTTATCTCTCTGCCCGCTGGTGTAGAGATGTGTATGCCTGGCGATAACGTAGAGATGGATGTTGAACTCATCACTCCTATCGCTATCGAAGAAGGTCTCCGTTTTGCTATCCGTGAAGGCGGCCGTACCGTTGGTTCCGGCGTTGTTACCAAGGTTAACGAATAATCTTGCGCTTTAGCAAACGAAACTAAGCACAATAAAGCCGCTGAGGATTTCCTCAGCGGCTTGTGTTTTCAAAAAATAATAGTTTTTTATTTTGTTGCTTTCTCGCAGGCTCTCACATAATCCTGCACTTTCTTCTTCAGATCCTGGGGCAGGGATTGATATCTTGCAAGCAGCAATTTTTCATCCCCCGAAAGTTTCTCATCGGGTTCCGAGGATTTTGTGCGATAGGCAGGGGGATCCTGATGGAAGGCAATGCGATCACTGCCGGATGTGCTCCTGGTGCGATAAGGATTATCTACTAATTCGTCCACAGTGGTGCCAAAAAGCTGAGCCAACTTGCGGAGAATGCCCATAGGCGGAGTGGTTGAGCGCTCGTAATAAGCATAGGTAGATCGATTTATGCCCAGAGCCTCTGCTATCTCACTTTGGGTAAGGTTCTTTTCCTTGCGATAGGTAATGAGTTTTTCTGCCAGTGAACTTCTTGTGTTTTTGTCCATAGATGGCTCCAATCCAAAGGTCTTGACTTAAAACCTATTTTTTGTTATAATCTTGCAGTAATGATTGCTGGAGTGGCTCAGTTGGTAGAGCAGCTGATTCGTAATCAGCAGGTCGTGGGTTCGAGTCCCATCTTCAGCTCCAAAGCCTCGCTTTTGCGGGGCTTTTTTATTTACATTTCGTAGTTTGTCATCAGTTGTGTGGTTTTGATATAGATCTCAACAGCGTTTTCCAAAAAATGCTCGCGCACTCTATATGCCTCTTCCTTGCTGGGAAGTTGCAGTCTCAATGTCATCAGCTCGGTTTCGCCTTCCATAAAAGAGCAGGAGATCATATAGCCTGCATCCACTTTTTCAATATTTATTTTGGTCTCTTTTTCAATTTTGTGGCGCGAAAGCATCTTTTCAACAGCTTCCAGCGACCTTGTTCTGGTGGAGAGAGCAATAGTTCTGTGAAGAGCGGCGGAGATCTCTTTGCCGCTTTCGCTGATGCGATACATTTCTTCGCCGTCTTTATCTTCTCTTATAAGATGGCCGATGGAATTGAGCTGCTGAATAGCATCGCCTATTTCAAAGAAATTAGCAATACCTTCGAAGTGCAGGGTCTCCTTTATCTGCCTTTCGGGAATCGGCTTATCCATGCAGGCAAAAAGATAGCATATAAGAATTTTAATTTCATCTCGGCTTATAAGTCCGCCGGGCTTTACGCCTGCCGAAAAAGCATCGTATTCCATAAATTCACATCCTTATTTGAAAATGGGGATTTCTTTGGGCGGTGGAGCGTTGTGATCCGTTCCGGCCCATATGCAGCTGCCTATAAGCGTAGTGGATGTTACCGAAAAAATAGGCAGCAGAATATCAAGTATGTTATCGGTTTTATCCAAAGGGGAACCACAGGTGAGAAGCACTGCGGCTTGCTTGGGTGCGGCTAAATCTCTTTCCCCGCGAGAAAATCTGGCACTGTAGTAAATCTGGTTTCTATCTGCCAAAGCTTTTAGCGGAGCAGGCAGGCTGCCGTTGTAAATAGGGGTGGCTATCACTAGGCGGCTGCATTGCCGAAACACCCTGCCGAATTCCTTAAGATCGGGCTGAGAGCAGGTGAATTCGTTCTCGCATTTGTTGCAGCCGATGCAAGGCAGGGGCATTTCCTTGAAGCAATCAAAAAGATAATAGTTTTCAATGCGGTTTTCCTTAAGGAAACGGCTAAGCAGCTGGGAAGTGAAACCGTTTTTATGGGGGGACGCAAAAACAACCAGAGTTTCGCAAACTTCAGGCACATTATCCCCTCCAAACATAAAAACCTATGTTAAATTATAATATACATTTTCGCTATTTGCAAGTGTCTAAATAATACCTTGAAAAAACCTGCGAAATAGATTATAATCAGCATAAGAACTTTTAAGAAACGGGTGTGTTGGCTTGAGAAAGAAAGATGCACTGAAAAGAATAGAAGAACTGGAAAAAGAGCTTTCGGAATGTGGTAATCGCTTAAATACGTTGGGTGTGCAATATGAAAAGATGCTCACGGATTATAAGGTGTGCTATTCCGCGTTGGAGGCATCCCAGAAGCGCATAAAGGAGCTTTCGGAAGAAAACGAAGCTCTTGCCTCCCAGGCCGATATTTTAAGAAGCAATAATGCCAAGCTTTGCGAGCAGAACGAAGATTATCGTGCTGCGGCCGAAGTGGTGCAATCTGCCGAGGAGCAGGAGGTAGCCGAAGAAGCAACTGCCCAAGATGCCCCTTCAAATATAGAGGATTCCAAGGCTAATATTGCAGCAACAAAGGCCACAGCAGGGCAACGGGAAGTAAAATTATCCGAAATAGAGAAGTTTGGTTCGGGTGTTATAGGAAACGTGGTGGTAGAAGCCACAAGGATCATCGGCAAGCTTTCGGGCAAGGCCACGCCTAATGCCAAGGATACTCTCACCCTTGTGCTTGGCCGCACGGAAGTGCTCAAATCCGAGGTGCTGGCAATTGTGAAGGCCGAAGATCTGGATGATGAGCAGAAAATGCAGCGCATAAACGATTGCAAGGCCCAGGCTATGGAATACCTTGCCAGCGTGGATGCCCAGGAATAAAAAAAGAGCCCATTGGGCTCTTTTTTTATTCCGGATAATTCATATTTTCTTCGGTTGGGTTTTGCATTGTGGCGGTGCAAAACTGCCTTGCCAAGGCCTTGGCACCGCCCAGACACATATCGGAATAAATTCCGCATCCCACGGGCGAAGCACCGGGAATAGGGCCGCTGAAATCAGCAACAAAGCGGAACATATCGGCGATAATCTGCCAAACATCCTTGGGGCAAAGCCTGCCTTCTGCCACAAGATAAAAACCTGTGCGGCAGCCCATGGGGCCGAAATACACCACTTTTTGGCCGAAATCGGGAAGATTGCGAAGATAGGTGGCGCCGATGTGCTCAATCGTGTGGGCCACGCCGGTAGTCATAACATCGTCTATATTAGGTGTGAGCAGGCGGATATCAAAGGTGGTGATATCGGTGCTGCCAAAATTCTGCCGCAGAGAAACGTAAACTCCGGGCAGCAGCCTTGTGTGATCTATTTTGAAGCTTTCGATTTTGTTCATTTCATCGCCTCCGTTGGCAGTATATATAGTAGCTTAATTAACGCGGGTTGTCAAGCCACGATTGTAAACCAAAAGATATAAATATTGGTTTACAATGCCTGCGAATAGTGATATAATAAAGCAAACGAGGTGTTTTTTATGGATAGCAAGGCTGAAGTGATTAAGATACTCACCGAAAATTCCGGAAGATCCATTTCGGGGGAATATATTGCAGGCAAACTGGGCATAAGTCGTGCTGCGGTTTGCAAGGCTGTGTCTTCCCTTAAAAGGGAGGGATATAATATCAGCTCGGCTACCAACAGGGGATATATGCTCCTTGTTTCCGATAGATTAGACCCTGCTGCAATTGAGAAAATGGCAGGAGAAGGAATAGCGGTGGAATATTTTGAGGAGACCGAATCCACCAACGACATTGCTCGAACTCGGGCGGCGGAAGGTGCTGCAGAAGGCACCGTGATCCTGGCTGCTTCGCAGAGCCGTGGCAGGGGGCGCAAAGGTAGAAATTTTGCTTCTCCCAAGGGCGGCGGAATCTATTTAAGCATTGTACTCCGCCCCGATATAAATGCTGAAAAATCGCTGTTTATCACAGTGGCTGCAGCGGTGGCGGCGGCTCGTGCCATCCAGCAGGCGGCAGGGGAGAAAGCTTACGTTAAATGGGTGAACGATGTTTATTGCCGTGGCAAAAAAGTTTGCGGCATACTCACCGAAGCCTCGGTTAATATGGAAACATATATGCTGGATTACGCCGTAGTCGGCGTGGGAATAAACGTCTATCCACCCGAAGGCGGTTTCCCCGATGAGATAAAGGATATTGCAGGGGCTGTGTGCACGGGTGAAAAGGCCGAGAATCTGCGCAACAGCATTGCGGCGCAGTTTATCAGAGAATTTATGCAGCTCTATAAAAATGCAGACACAGCCCAATTTATGGAAGAATATCGTTGGAGAAGCAATATTTTGGGCAAGGAAATCACTGTCTGGCAGGGCAACAATGTCTATACAGCTTTTGCCGAGGATATCGATGAAGCAGGCGGCCTTGTGGTGCGCACCGATGATGGGCAACGTCACACCTTGCAAAGCGGTGAGATCACCATAAGGAGCAAGGAAAATGAATAGAAAAATAAACGTGCGCGCTTTGGCTCTCACAGGGCTTATGGCGGCCTTTGCGGCGATTGTATCGGTTGTGAGCATACCCACACCGTTTGGCTTTCCCATCACGTTTCAGGTGTTGGCGGTGGCTATTTGCGGCTTCCTTTTGGGAAGCAAAAGGGGCACGATCGCGGTGGGCATCTTTCTGTTGCTGGGTGCTATAGGGCTTCCTGTCTTTTCGCTTTTCAGGGGCGGATTCGGCCATTTCTTTTCCCCCACGGGAGGCTTTTTGTGGAGTTTTCCAATTCTTGCCTGGCTTTGCGGCAAGGGGCAAAGGAATATATTATGGGGTTATCTTGGCTTGATATTAAACTATCTTGCAGGCGGCCTGCAATTAGCCCTTGCCACAAATATTTGTGCTGCGTTGCTTTTATTGCCATGCCTTGCCAAGGATGGCCTGCTTATCTTTTTTGCGGCTTATTTGGCCAAAAGAGTGGCCCGTTTTGTTGACATTGAGAAATCAATGTGATATTGTAAAATCAAATCTCCCGAAAAAGGTGATATTAATGGATATTAGCAAAATTGATAAAAATTTTATTGTGGAAACAAAACTTGATCTGCCCGACGTGGAGTTTTTTGATCCCCATTTCGAGCCCTTCAAGATATATGGTCTTGCCCCCACGGAGCACTATGAGAGCTATCGCAGAATGCCCAAAGAGGTTGCAGAGGCCACAAGCGAGGGTGTTGCCCAGCTTAATTGGTGCTGCGCAGGCGGCAGAGTCTGCTTCAAGACAGATTCGCCCTATATCGCTATCAAGGCGGTGCGTTGGGGCCTTTATCACACCTCTAAATCCACCCAGGCCAACAACAGCGGATTTGATCTTTATTATAAGAGAGAAGACGGCACAGCCGATTATATAAATTCCTATATCCCCCCCGAGAATCTGGATTCTGAATATGAATCGGTGATTCACGTGAGCGGTAAGATGAACGAATACACCATCAATTTCCCCAACTATGGCAAGGTGGATAAACTCTATATCGGCCTTAAGAAGGGAAGCCACGTTGAAAAGGCCGAAGGCTATAGGGATATTGCTCCCGTTGTTTATTATGGCTCTTCTATCACTCAAGGAGGCTGTGCCTCCCGCCCCGGCACATCCTATCAGGCGCTTGTGTGTCATAGATTAAATTTGGATTATGTAAACCTCGGCTTTTCGGGAAATGCCTGTGGTGAGCAGGTTATGGCCGATTATATTGCAGGCCTTGATATGAGCGTGTTTGTTTGCGATTACGATCACAACGCTCCCACCGATGAGCACTTGGCCGCCACTCACAGCAATTTTGTGGCCACCGTGCGCAAAGCTCATCCCAACCTGCCCATTATTTGTATGCCCCGCCCCGGCTCGGGCGATGATTGGAACCGCAACCTTATCATCCGCAAGACTGTGGACGATGCTATTGCGGCAGGAGATAAGAATATTTATTACATCAGCGGCACCGACCTTGTGGCTCCCGATATGCCTTCGGAGTGCACTGTGGATGCCTGCCATCCCACCGATCTCGGCTTCTATTTTATGGCTCAGGCCGTGCAAAAGAAGCTTCGCGAGGTGCTGGATATATAATAAAACGGCCGCAGGGATTCCTTGCGGCCGATAGCTTATAAAAAAGGGGGGAGCAGAGTGCTTAAAATATATGCGGCAGACCTTGCCGAAAAGGACTACACCATAGGCGCAGAAGATATTATGAGCTCTGCCCGCCTGGAAAAATATAGGGTACTTAGCAGCGATAAGGCCAGGAACGAATGTGCTGCTGTGGCACACCTGCTGAAAAAAGCAGGCATTACCGAATTTTATGAAGCATCGGGAAAGCCCTGCACACGAAGCGGATTTATAAGCATTTCCCATTCGGGAGAATGGGCGCTGCTGGCGGTATCGCATAGCCCCGTGGGGCTGGATATAGAGCAGCACCGAGCTGTGGACGAACGGGCCATAGCCGCAAGGATGTTCACAGAAAAGGAGCAAAAAAGCGGCCACGCATTTTTTGATATGTGGGTGCGTAAGGAGAGTATGCTTAAAAAGCTTGGGCTTGGCATAGGCCACTGCAAAACCGATTCATCTGAGCACAAATTTCTGCAGATTCCCGATTTTATCGGATATTCCGCCGCCGCCTGCACCGAAGAAACGGAATATGAAATAGTTAAAATATAATTTAAGCCCACGTAGATAGCGTGGGCTTCTTTTATGCCATGGCGGCAATTCTGTCGGCAATCTTTTTGAAGATGGGGGCGCAATCGGCGCTGCCCGAGCGGCCGTCTTCCTTCATTATCACAATCACGTAGCGGGGGCTATCGGCAGGGAAATAGCCTGCAAACCAGGAGATAAGCACGTTCTTGCCGCCTTTTTGCCAGCCTGTTTGGGCGGTGGCTGTTTTCCCTGCGGCGGTGTAGTGATCCATTTTGGCGGCGGTGCCCGTGCCTTCGGCCACAGCAAGGGTAAGCGCCTTGTTTATAGTGGCGCAGGTGGCAGGGGAAAGCACCCGATTGCCTTGGGGTGTGGTGGCAGGGCTGAAGGTGTCTTTATCCTTTATTCCAAGCACTAATCTGGGATTATAATAGGTGCCGCCGTTGGCGATAGCGGCATAGGCTGCGGCAAGATTCAGGGGCGATATCATCACGTCTCCCTGCCCGATGGCGAAATTGGCCACGGCCGCAGGTGTGGTGGTAAGCAGAGATTGATTTGGCAGGCTGCCACCTTTGGTGATTAAGCCTGATGCAAGCTTTATTTCTTCTCCAAAGCCCATTTTAAGGGCTGTGGAATAAAGTTGGGCAGGATCGGTGGCGAGGGCTAATTTATAAAAATACACATTGCAGGAGCGGGCCAGGGCAGAGCGTAGATCCATCTCTCCGTGGCCAGCTGATTTGTTGCACACAAATTTTATGCCGTCCACGTTGATGTATCCATCGCAAACGAAGGTCTGATCGGTAAAGTCACCGCTTTCCAGCGCCGCGGCGGCAATGCAGCTTTTGAAGACAGAGCCGGTGTTGTAGCCCTGCAGAGCGCGGCAAAGGAAGGGTGAATCTTTTGAACTGAGGGAAGCTTGCGGATTGGATTGATCAAAGGCGGGGAAACTGTGAAGCGCCAGAATATCACCCGTTTGGGGCGATAGCACCACCGCCGCTCCGCAGCCAAGCGCGGTGGTTTCTTCCTGCACTATTTGCTGTATGCGGCTATCGATCGTCAGCACCACTCCGCTATCCACGGCATCATTTTTAAGGTTGAATATTTCGGGGGTAATGCCTGCCAGTGCATTGCCTGCCGCATCACACTTATAGTTTATCGAAGTGCAGGTTTCGGAATAAAGCAACGAATCCCAAGCTGCCTCTATGCCGCTCTCTCCGTGGCCGCTGCTATCCAGATATCCCACTATATGGGGAGCCAGCCCCGAATACCGCTGATAGGTGGAAAAAAGAGTGATACCCGATGCGCTAAGTTTTTCTTCCGGATGCAATAAAATCGGTTTGCCGCTCTTAAGCCGCTCGGCGGCCGAATAAAAATCTTCGGAAGATAAAGCTGATTGCAGACGAGTGAGAGATTGGGGCGTGGCCACTACGGCCGCTGCGGTGGCTCCCGATATGTTGGTGAGCGAATTAAAATTTCTATCGAAAATACTGCCGCGATGCTTATAGATATTCAGGGTGTATTGCCCTTGGCGTGCGGCTGCTGCGCTGTAGCCCTTTTGATTCACCGCTAAAATTCTGGTGCCGCAGATGAACAGTAGCAACGTCACGGCAAAGAAGGCCCCTGCCGTGCGTAGATAAAAAGAATAAGCTCCTTGTTTCATAAAAAAACGCCTCCGTTAATCTATGATTAACAAAAAGGCGTTTTTTAATTCATTAAAGTATTATGCAGATAAGTCCCGAGCAGCCTTCGTTGATAACTCGCTCCAGAGTTTCCTGCAATCGCAACCTGGCTTCGCCGGGCATTCTGGCAAGTTTGGTGCGCAGGCCTTCGTTCACAAGCTCGTGGAGTGATTTGCCGAAGATGTTGGAATCCCAGATCTTCACGGGATCCTCCTCAAATTCCTTGAGCAGATACATCACAAGATCTTCGCTCTGCTTTTCGCTTCCCACAATGGGGCTCACTTCGGTGGTGATATCGGCCTTCATAAGGTGAATGGATGGGGCTGATGCCTTAAGCCGCACGCCGTAGCGGCCGCCTTGGCGCACTATTTCGGGTTCCTCCAGCGTGAGTTCCTCCATAGCCGGCATCACAATTCCGTAGCCTGTGGCCTCCACTTCATCCAGAGCGTTCTTAACTCTCATATATTCCCGTTTCATTGAAGCCAACTCTTCCATACAACTAAGTAGGCTCTGGTCGTCATCGATTTCAAAACCTGTGGATTCGGAAAGAACCTTGTAGAAAAGGCCCTTTTCCATTTCTATATCCATAAGTGCCCTGCCGCTGCCCATCTCTATTCTGCAGGTGCGGCAGCCGAGCACGTGGTCGCACTCAGCGGCGGCGGTCTCTAAAAGATCCAGATCGCTTATGCGATGAACACTCTCGGCACTTTTAAGCAGTGCGTTGTAGAGCTCACTTCTGAGCCAATGATCTGATCCGATGGCCGAGAACCAGCCCGGCAGGGCGATTTCGATTTCCTTCACGGGGAACTGAAACAGCACCTGAGCCAAAATATCCTTTATATCCTGCTCTCCGAGTTCAAGGCAATTCACGGGCATCACGGCCACACCGTATTTTTGCCCCAACCTCGCGGCCAACTCGGCGGATTCGGAAGAATTGGGATCAATGCAGTTTAGCAGCACCACAAAGGGTTTGTTTATTTGCCTGAGCTCCGAAACCACCCTTTCTTCTGCTTCTTCGTATTCCTCTCTGGGAATATCGCTTATGCTGCCGTCGGTTGTCACCACCAAACCGATGGTGGAGTGCTCGGTGATCACCTTGCGAGTGCCAAGTTCTGCCGCCATATTAAAGGGCACCGGCTCATCAAACCAGGGTGTCATCACCATACGGGGCTGATCGCCCTCTACGTATCCAAGGGAACTGGGCACAATGTAGCCCACGCAGTCCACCATTCGCACCTTTAGTGCAGCGTTGCTGTCCAGCGCTATTTCCACGCCGTTTTCGGGTATCATCTTGGGCTCGGTGGTCATAATTGTTCTGCCTGCCGAAGATTGGGGAAGTTCGTCTATGGCCCTTTCCCTCACGTAGCCCTCGGCTATATTGGGCAGAACCAACATATCCATGAAACGCTTAATAAAGGTGGATTTACCCGTTCTCACAGGGCCCACCACGCCAATATAAATGTTTCCCCCGGTCCTTTGGGCTATATCACGATAAATGCCGGTCTCGCTCATAATTTCCGCTCCTTCGCCACAGCCGCATCTTTTGTGCGGGTTATCTCTTTAGTTGATATATATTCGGGAAAACGGATGAGTATGACAAGCAGATAAAAAATCCCGAATCTTTCGATTCGGGATTTATGAGCATTATTTTTTCGACCAAGTGGAAGGTGAAAACGCCAGAAGCAAGGGGAAAATTTCCAGCCTGCCCAAAAGCATTGTGAAGGAAAGCAATATTTTTGAAAATTCGGAATACGCGGTGAAACTTCCTGCAGGGCCTACCAGCGAAAAGCCCGGGCCGATATTATTTATGCAGGCCAGCACGGCGGTGAAGTTGGTTTCAAAATCCATTGCAGATTCCAAACACAGCAGCAGGAAAACGGCAAGGAAAAGCACCATATAGATTATAAAATACGCGCCGGTGTTGTTGAGTGTTGCTTCATCCAAGGCTTTGCCTTCCAGCTTTACAGTGCTCACCGAACGTGGGTGAAGCAGCTTGCGAAGCTCTTTAAGTCGGAGGCCAAGCG
>JAZRGE010000035.1:0-12236 GCA_045644025.1 Acutalibacteraceae bacterium
ATCGAGCGACCCGCGCACCATAAAATTGTTTAAGCAGGAATGCACCGCCACCGATCTTTATCAACTTTCGCTCCAAAAGGTTGGAAAATGCGGAGCTGAATATACAGAAAAACTTATTGTTTTATAAGGAGAATAATATGAGCAAGACCGTTCTTATCACCGGCGGAACCCGCGGAATAGGTGCCGCATTGGTTGAAACGTTTGCCAAAGAAGGCTACAACGTTGCCTTCACTTACAAAAATTCCGCCGAAAAAGCTGAAGAGCTTTGCAATAATATCAAGGCAAACGGCGGATCAATCATTTCCATGTGTGCAGATTCATCGGTGCCACTATCCGTGAGCAACGCTGTGGAGCAGGCTATTAAAGAATTCGGCAAGATAGACGTGCTGGTGAACAACTCAGGAATTGCTCAGCAAAAGCTTTTCACAGATATATCCAACGATGATTGGAACAATATGATAAACAACAACCTTTCAAGTGTGTTTTACTATTGCAGGCAGGTGCTTCCCCAAATGATCAGCCGCAAAAACGGCTGTATTATCAATATATCTTCTATGTGGGGTGAAGTTGGCGCATCCTGCGAAGTTCATTATTCTTCTGCAAAAGCAGGTGTGATAGGGCTCACAAAGGCATTAGCAAAGGAAGTTGGGCCAAGCGGAATAAGAGTTAACTGCATTTCTCCCGGAGTGATAGAAACCGATATGCTGGCCGATTTTACTAATGAGGATATTGCCGCTTTGGCAGAAGAAACTCCCCTTGGCAGAATCGGAAAGCCGCAGGATATTGCGGCGGCCGCGCTATTCCTTGCATCGGATGAATCAAGTTTTATCACTGGTCAGGTGCTTGGAGTAAACGGAGGATTTATTATTTAACGAAAAAGAGCGCCATCGGCGCTCTTTTTATTTTACATATCATCAGAAAATACGTTTTCGTCTTCTTCGGGATCTTCTTCCAAAATTCCCAAAGAACGGCGTATTTCAATATCGGCATCGGGATTTTCGGCATAATAGGGATCGATCATAATATCCTTCACAATAATAAAGGCGTTGTAATTGATCAAATAAGCCCTGAATCCGGGGAAAATAAAGATAGCCATAAAAATATACACAGTTATCAAAAGAAGATTAAACTGTGTGATAAACAATGTCCATCCCACAAGACCGTAAATGGCGCAAAGAAGCAGAAGGATAGGAAGATTGCGCTTGATTCCTGCAACGGTGAGCACAAGACTGTTTTTATAAAGCTTCATAAGCTTGGGTCGGAACGTGACCGTGAGAAGCGGGATATAAAAATTCATCATGGTGAACATCGCAAAAAGGAATATGATTCCGGCCATTAAGACAACGTTCATCAATTCATTTTCACCCGAAGCCTGATTGAAGAAATAATACCAATCGAAGATAAGCAGACCCGAGATAGCCACATTAAGTACGCCTGTGATAATGGCAGTCTTCCAGTTTTTCTTTATCATATCAAAGAAATCAGACGTTCCGAACGTGGGGGTCTCCATAGAAGTGTTGCGGGCAACATAAGCAATTCCTGCATCCGCAAGGCCACATGTGATCACAGGGAGAGAAACAACAAAGTACCACATATTAACCGAGCAAAAGCGCCAAAAAGCCCTTAAATAAATCTCAAAAAAGCGAACTACTCCCCTTTTTTTGATCTGCTTTTTGGAAACGCCCTTTCCGGGCTTTGAAAAATTAAGAAGTTTCATTATATTCTCCTATTTTTCTGTGTAAAGAATTTTTTCGCTAATAAACACTTGATTGTAGCCGATTCTATAAACAATCTGGCTATAAACCGCGATAACAACAATGGGCAAAAGCAGCAACAGCGCATCGAACCAAGCAAAACCATTGAATAAAACGAAATCTATAAACGGTTTGAAAGGCATATTGATAAAGGCAAAGGTACTGTTGAACTGCAGTGGCAGAAGATTCAAATTGCAAATAAGGATAAAAATCCATCCTGCAAAATAAGGAACAAATGCCAAAAGGCCGGCCTTAGCACCCTTAAATTTTGATGGAGTGATATGCTGAAATTTCACCAAATTACTGTCTTTTTCTCCGCAAGACCAAATTTCGGTGTAGAGAAGCACGCAAAAAAGTGCCAGCATAATGATCTGGGAAGAAACAGCGCAGGCTGTCTTGCCGCTCTTCGTCATTTCCTCGGTGGGAATGAGACGCATGTTAGAATTATCTATATTAGGGAAACGAACCGAACCTTCCTCAAAAACAACCTTCTCAATTATCTGATAATTGCCGCTTTCATCCTTGGCCTGCAAAGTGTATCCCGTGTATTCACTGCCAAATGCCAAAAAAATAGAGTTCATGGAAACATAAACTATAGCACACATAAAACCTGCGGCCAGCATCCTAAGAAAAATATCCAGAGCAAGCCTAAAAAGCGATTTTTCGCCATCTTGGGATTGATACTTCACGTATGGCATATCGGTTCTCCTTCCCTTTTATAAGTTATTATGGTTAAACGGTACTGCCGCAAATGCGACAATACCGTTTATTTAATGATTAAAGCTTATCGTACTTTCCTTCGTCGATGAACTTGGTGATTGCTTCCACAACGGAATCCTTATCTTCACGATAAGTAACACCATACCACTTTTCTTCACAAGGAATAACCTTAACCTTGGCCTCGTTGTTTTTAATAAGAGTATCCATAACCAAAGGCAGATAAACTTCCTGCTTAGGCTCGGTTGCGTTGTTATCAAGGAAGAGCTTGAGTTCTCTTTCGAGATAAGGGAACACACGGCCATCCAGGCCCCAAATATTCATAGAAACAACGCTATCGGGAGCAAGCTGATGCCACTCTTTTTCATCCAGAGTGTACTGGCACTGGCTGTTGATCTTGGTGAGCTCACGGATTGTGGAAAGATATCCGTTTTCTGTCTCGCACACACCACGGGCAACTGTGCCGTTATCAGTGAGAGTGTTGTTGAGTCTGAAACCGATCATTGCATAATCATCACTGCCGGAAGCGAAATGCTCTGCCATTTTGAAGTAGGTGGAACGTCCGTAGTAGTCGTCGGCATTGATAACAGCAAACTGGCTATCGCCGATAGCGTTGCGTGCGCACCAGATAGCATGAGCGGTACCCCAAGGTTTCTGCCTATCGCAAAGCACCTTGTAGCCTTCGGGAAGATCATCGATCTCCTGGAAAACATATTCCACGTTGTATCTTGCTTCCAATCTTTTGCCGGCTGTTTCTCTGAAATCCTTTTCAATGGCCTTTTTGATAATGATAACCATTTTATCGAAGCCTGCCATTGCAGCATCATAGATAGAGAAATCGAGGATAGCTTCACCGTTCTTACCAATGGGCTCCAACTGCTTAAGGCCACCGAAACGGCTTCCCATTCCTGCTGCCATAACAACTAATGTAGGTTTAGACATTTAAAACACTCTCCTATTTTTTGTTCATTTTAGGGCGTCCTGCTTCTGTTCCTTCGGTAGATTCCTTCATAAACAGAATTTTGAACGTCATAATCATAATTTTTATATCCAAAAGCAACGAGTGCTTTTCAATATAGCAAAGATCCATATTGAGTTTGTCCATCGGAGTTGTATTATACTTTCCGAAAACCTGAGCATAACCCGTGAGGCCGGCTTTGGCCTTAAGCCTATATTCAAACTCTGGAAACTCCTCAATATATTCGGCCATAATTTCGGGCCTTTCGGGCCTTGGACCCACGATAGACATATCGCCTTTTAATATGTTTATAAGCTGGGGCAGCTCATCCAAGCGCACCATACGAATGAATTTTCCAACGGGGGTGATACGCGAATCCTTAACCTGAGCCAACTGTGCTCCGCTTTTTTCGGCGTTCACGATCATGCTGCGGAATTTGATGACATCGAATTCCCTACCGTTCTCAGTGAGCCTTCGCTGCTTATAGAATACCGGGCCGCCATCGTATGCTCTGATGGCAACAGCTACCGCAAGCATTACAGGGCCAAGCAAAACAAGTGCAATACCCGAAGCAACAAAATCAAAAGTTCTTTTAATAATGCGCTGCTCTTTGGAAAATCCTCTGTTCCTGCACACAAGAACAGGGGAATCGGAAATCTGGTTCTGATAGGTATTATTCATTATGATCTCGCTGGGAGATGGCTGAATATACATTCTCTTGCCCGTTTTATAGCAATAATTAAAGACAGCATCTTTAATATCCTTGGCGCAATCACATATAAGCACCGCTTCGTATTTATCAATCTCGCGCTTGATCTCATCTAGAGGGCAATCGGTTGTGATTCCCTTTTCTATGGAATATCTTTCAGGAATATTTCGCATTTTACGGATAATATCCCCTGCGTTTGTGCCTTTATTGAACACAGCAATGATCCTGCGCGGATCATAAACGCTATAATAAACCTTATTAGCGGCAATAGTGCCCACCCAGAAGATAATGATCTGGTAGAACGTGAGTGCCAAAATCGCCAAAGGTGAAAGCAGATCGCGAGCTACCAGACAAAGCACCAGATACATTATAAAATTAGAAAAAATACCCGAAAGTGATAAGCTATATACCAATTCATGGACTCGAAGCATTCCAAGCTTAAAAGCACGGAAAAGATAACCGAAAAGCAGCAAAAGCGCCGCATAGGCAAAGACAAGCAGATAGTTGCCGTCTTCCAGATAAAGTGCTTCAGGGTAAAATTCTGTCCATGTAAAGACAAAAGCAAAAACCACAGCAGATATTATCAACAGTTCTGTGAGTAAAACGAATGTTTTACGAAACTGCCTTAAAAAACCCATAAAATCCCGCCTTTTTATCTCAAAAGGAGATTATTTCTGAAGGCATTTTTTAAGCCGTGCCATTGCCTCAATTGTGTTTTCCTTGGTTCCGAAAGCAGTGAGCCTGAAATAGCCATCGCCGTTCTTACCAAAGCCCTCACCGGGAGTGCCCACTACACCTGCATTTTCAAGCAAGAAATCAAAGAATTCCCAAGAACCCATTCCATTAGGACATCTAAACCAAACATAGGGGGAATTCTTACCGCCTGTGTAGAAAATGCCAAGCTCATCCAATGCAGCAGTCATAATAGCAGCATTTTCTCTGTAGTAATCAATATTCACGCGAATCTGCTTCTTGCCTTCCTCGGAGAATACCTCGGCTCCACCCTTCTGAACAACGTAGGAAACGCCGTTGAACTTGGTGGATTGCCTGCGGAACCACATTTTGTTAAGGGATACACCCTCAGCTACAAGCTCCATAGGAATAATGGAATATCCAAGACGAGTGCCGGTGAAGCCTGCTGTTTTGGAGAAAGAGCAAATCTCGATAGCACAAGTTCTTGCTCCCTCGATCTCATAAATGCTGCGAGGCAGATTCTCATCTGCAATAAAACATTCATAAGCGGCATCAAAAAGGATCACTGCGCCGTTCTTATTAGCGTAATCAACCCATGCCTTAAGGCCCTCTTTTGTGTAGACAGCGCCTGTGGGATTATTGGGAGAGCAAAGATAGATAATATCAGCTTTCCTATCATCGGGCCAGGGCAAGAAGCCGTTCTGCTCATTAGCATCAGCATAAATAACATTGCGGCCGCCCATAAGGTTTGTATCCACATATACAGGATAAACCGGATCGGGCACAAGCACAACGTTATCTTCGGAAAAGAGATCAAGGATATTGCTTACATCACTTTTGGCGCCATCGCTTACAAATATTTCACCTTCACGAACATCAATACCTCTATCTGTATAATACTCGCGAATCTTGGATGTGAGGAAATCGTAGCCTTCATAGGGGCCATAGCCCTTAAAGCCCGATGCTGTTGCCATTTCATCGGCAGCAGCAGCCATTGCATCGGTGATGCACTTGGATAAAGGACGGGTTACATCGCCAATACCCAATCGAATAACCGATCTCTCAGGATTCTTGGCAATAAACTCGGATGCGCGCCTTGCTACCTCGGCAAAGAGATAGCCTTCGGGCATCTTGGCAAAATTTTCATTAATTTTAAGCATAATATTTACCCTCCTTAGGGCAGAAATTAGCGAACAGCCTTAGCCTTCTTGGGAAACTTTTCACACCAAAGAACCCACAGCGGACCGGACAAGCAGATAGAAGAAATTGAGCCGGAAACGATACCTGCTGTCATGGGAATTGCAAAGCTGCGAAGTGTGGAAAGGCCAAAGAACTCGGCAACCACGAGCACTGTGATCACAGCAAGAAGTGTGGCAACAGAGGTGGAAACCGTGCGGCCGAGAGTGCGGTTGATACTATCGTTCACAACAAAACGGATGGAATCGGCAGGTCTGAGTTTTCTCTCTTCACGGATACGGTCGTAGATAACAACAGTATCGTTCAATGAATAACCAAACAATGTGAGAACAACCGCGATGAAGTTGGAATCGATCTCCAAACGGAAGATAACACATGCAAAGAATGCCACGAGCACATCAACCAACAGAGCAATGAATGCCATAACGCCGGCAGAAACACCGCCGATAAGCCTGAATCTGAAACCTATATAAACTATTACAAGAACAGCAGCGATAAGCACAGCAACAATGCTCTTTGCAAAGAAAGTGCCTGCAATAGAAGCACCAACGGTGTTGGAATCTGCAAACCTAAAGTTTGCGCTGGGATATTTATCCTTCAGAGCTTTAAGGATATCGTTGGATTCATTTTCAACACCCGTTGCCATAGAGATCACAAGGCTTTTGGTTTGGCCGGTGTAATCGGTGCTGATGCTGGCATCAACACTGTTGTTGCCTGTGGCGGCACTCACTGCGGATTCAACAGCAGCAAGATCAATCTCACCGGTAAAGGTGTAGGAATAGCGGCTGCCGCCCTTGAAGTTGATATCAAGGTGAACGCCAAAAACACAAAGGATCACAATGCCCACAAGAAGAACTGCGCCAAGAGCAATAAGATACTTCTTAATATTTCCTACAAAATCAATTTTTGTGTTACGAAACAACTCACGCATTTTTCTTACCTCCAAACAACCAAGGCTTTCTCAGGAACTTTACTGCAGTAAGGCCCTTCAGCATCATTCTGGAAGCAAACACGCCCATCACGAAGTTGAAGATAACACCGGTGAGCAATGTGTAGCCAAAGGAATAAATGGAGCCGGTTACAGCAGAACCAAAGAAGTTCATAATGGGAGAGAAGATAACAGCCATAATGCTATCGGGATTGCCAAAAGCGCCCATAAGCACAAGAGATACGATAATAACAGTTACGTTACCATCAAGAATAGAAGACCAAGAGTTCTCGTTACCGGCCTGGATAGCGCCATCGATGGTCTTGCCGTTTTCAAACTCATCCTTAATTCTTTCAGCAGTGATAACGTTGGCATCCACACCCATACCGATAGAAAGGATAATACCTGCTATACCGGGAATGGTGAGAGTGAAGCTCTCGGTTCCGGGGAAGAAGCCTGTTACACATGCAACCATACCGCCAACCTGGCCGATAAGAGCAATAACAGCCACAGCACCGGGCAGACGATACTTAAGGATCATAAACAAGCTGACAACAGCAAATGCGGCAAGAGCAGCAATAAGCATAACGTTGAGAGCGTTCTGGCCAAGAGTGGGTGTTACAACCTGAACCTTGGCATTGCCGTTTACATCCTCTGTGGTGAGGGCAAAAGGCAAAGAACCAGCGTTGATCTGATTTGCAAGATCGCTGGCCGATTCGGAATCGAAGCTACCTGTGATCTGAGCCTCGCCGTTGGTAATAACTTCATTCACTGTAGGCGAAGAAATGCAGGTATCATCCATCCAAATAGAGATAGTGTCCTTGAGCATCTTCTTGGTGCCTGCGGCAAACTTATCTTTACCTGCGGCAGTAAGCTTAAGAGAAACTCCATACTCCGAAGCACCCGACTCTGTAGTGAATACAACGGCTGTTGCGCTGGCGATATCAGCAGCACCCTGCAGAATAACAGCGCCATCCTTGGTGGAGCCTTCCCTGAATGTGAGAACAGCACTTGCGCCCAGCTCTTCAACAGCTGTTTTAGGATCAAAAGTGCTTTCATCTGCCTTCCAAGGGAAGCGAACGATGATCTGCTTATTGGCCGAATCCACAAAAATCTCGTGGTCGGTGATATTCTGGTTGTTCATACGAATCTCCAGAATAGATTTAGCGGATTCCATCATATCATCGGTAATCTTATCTACTTCCACATCGGGAACAAAGATAGCCTCAACACCGCCGCTTATATCCAGACCCCAACGGATCTCTTCGGAACCCTTAAAATAGGTGTTCTTCAGATCGCCATGATAATTATAGGCGCCGAAGAATGCCAAAAAGGTTACGGCAATAATGAGGGCAAAAACAATGATAAAAGAAAGAATATTAGCTCTGCGATAATTCTTCATTGTTAAAACCTCCGGTTTATTTTAGCGGTAGTCCCGCATTACTTACTTGTTTTAAGAAGCATCTCCAACGCTGCATAGCGAACAGCCACGCAAAGTATTTCTGATGCAATTTTAAGATCATCCACAGAAGGATATGTAGGTGCAAGACGAATTGTTGTATCCATAGGATCGTTGCCATAAGGATAGGCGGCACCAGCAGCCGTGAGCACAAGGCCAACGGATTTGCATATTTCCACGGTGCGCTTAGCACAACCGGGCAAAACATCAAGACTTATGAAATAGCCACCGTCGGGATCCGTCCAATTAGCGATACCCTTGCCTTCCAGATTGTTTTCCAATGCATTGGAAACAATTGCAAATTTAGGTCTCAGCACGTTGGCATGCTTTTCCATATGCTTCTCGATATCATGAATGTTCTTAAACATTCTGGCGTGACGAAGCTGATTAAGCTTATCGGGGCCGATAGTCTGATATGTTATGCGCCCTTTAAGCTCTTTAATATTAGCATCACTTGCGGCCATGCCTGAAATAGAAGCGCCGGGGAACGTGATCTTAGAAAATGATGCAAAAGTGAAGAACATATCGGGGTTGCCCGCCTTCACACATTCATCAAAAAGACTTAATATCTGCCTGCCGGGAGTCTTCAAATGATGAACGGCATAAGCATTATCCCAGAAGATTCTGAAATCCTTTGCAGCAGGCTTAAGATTTGCCATTCTGCGGACAACCTCATCGGAGCAAACCGCACCGCCGGGATTGGAATATTTGGGAACAACCCAAATACCTTTAACCGCAGGATCTGCCACGAGTTCTTCCACAACATCCATATCGGGGCCATCAGGCAGAAATGCAACAGGGATCATTTCAATGCCAAAATACTCGCAAATAGCAAAATGCCTATCGTAGCCCGGAGCGGGACAAATAAATTTAACCTTACCTTGCAGCAGCCACGGTTTCTCTCCGGAGAAGCCGTGTGTCATACCCTGGGCGATGGTATCAAACATCATATTAAGGGAAGAATTTCCGCCAACAATCACATTCTCCACGGGAGTTTGCAAAATCTCGGCAAAAAGCCTTTTAACTTCAGCAATACCATCCATACCGCCGTAGTTGCGGCAATCGGTGTTGTCTTCGTTGAAAAAGTTGGATTCGGTGTTAACCTGATTGAAAAGCTTATAGCTGAGATCCAACTGGTCTGCACCGGGCTTGCCCCTTGTCATATCAAACTTAAGGCCCTGTGCAGCGTATTCTTTAAGTCTTTTCTCCACAGCAGCAAACTCTGCTTCCAGCTGTGGGCGACTCATTTCCAAGTAATTCAAAACATTTCACTCCCGATGATATCATACACTATTTAGGTATTATAATACAATCGCTCTGCTTTTTCAAGAATTTTCTATATATAAATGCCATTTATTTTACCATATTCTATAATATCTGATGTTGACAATTTAATTTTATAATATTATTATAATAAAAACGTTAAATTCGGAGGGCAAATACTATGTTGATGGCACTTGACGTAGGCAATTCCAACATTACAATAGGTGTTTTTGATGGCGATAATCAGGTATGCCAGGCAAGGCTTGCCACCGCAGAACGGCGCACCGCCGATCAGTATGCCCTTGAAATTAAAAATATTCTTTCTCTCAAAGGATGCGACACAAGCAATATCAGCGGCGCCATTATCGGTTCTGTTGTTCCTGTGATCGGCAACGCATTAAAAAATGCCGTGATCACACTTTTAGGAATAGAACCCCTTATGCTTGGCCCCGGAATTAAAACAGGACTTAATATATGCTTGGATGATCCTGCTGAGCTTGGTGCTGATCTTGTTGCAGGCGCTGTTGGTGCTTTAAGCATCTGCAAGGCCCCCTGCATTATTATAGATATGGGCACTGCCACCACAATAAGCGTGCTAAAAAAAGATGGAAGCTTTGCCGGCGGTATAATTGCGGCAGGTGTTGAGCTCACACGCGATATTCTCACTCAAAAAACCGCTCAGCTACCTTCTATAAAAATATCGGCACCCGATTCTGTTATCGGCCATTCCACCGATGCATGCATGCGCTCGGGCCTTATCTATGGCACGGCAGCTATGCTGGATGGTTTGATCGAAAGAATCGAAGCAGAGCTCGGCTACGAATGCTCCGTGATTGCCACCGGCGGATTATCCGCAATGGTTGTTCCCTATTGCCATCGTAAAATCACCCTTGCCGATAGCATGGTGCTGGATGGTCTTCGAATTATTTACAACAAAAACCGATAAGGTTTTGTTGATATATTGAGCCGTATCCCATATGGGAGCGACATCAGGAGGAATTTAATATGAAAAAAGCAGAAAAAACAGCCATTTATGGTGCCTTTACTGCGATAATTGTTGTGCTGCAACTTTTAAGCTACACCCTTAAAATTGGCACGTTCAATTTATCGCTGGTGCTGATACCGATCGTCTTTGGTGCCTATCTTTACGGCCCGAAAGCCGGCGCATTCTTTGGATTTGTGTTTGGCGCCGTAGTTGTGGCAGCATGTGCTATGGGCATTGATGCCGGCGGAGCAATCCTTTTCGGCGGCTCCCCTATTATCACCGCTCTTGTGTGCTTGCTTAAAGGCACGGCCGCAGGCTGGGTTGCAGGATTTATTTGCAACACATTTGCAAAAACCGGCAAGAATAAATATTTGGGTGTTATCCTTGCGGCTGCGGCAGCACCGATCGTGAACACAGGCCTTTTCACCACGGCTATGTTCTCTGTGTTTAAGGATACACTTTATCAGTGGGCAGGCGGAACGCCCGTTGTATCCTATGTGCTTCTCACACTTATCGGCGGCAATTTCCTTATTGAGTTTGCCATCAATCTGGTGTTTGCACCTTCTCTTGTGAGAATAAAGAAAGCAATTAAATAACAAGCAAAAACCGGGAAGCCAAAGCTTCCCGGTTTTATTATTTTTCTGTTCTTAATTCGCGATGAAAGAGAGCGCCAAGTTCCTGCTTTGCATCGTGATTCTCATAAAGGATATTATAAACAGCGTTGCAAATCGGCATTTCTATTCCCTTTGCATCAGCTATTTTTTTCACGGCAGCAACGGTGTAGTAGCCTTCCGCGAGTTGATCGTATTTCTCGCCTTTTGCCCAAGCCTCGCCAAACATTCTGTTGTGGCTATGGGGAGAAAACAACGTAGCTTCGTAATCTCCCAGATGGCAAAGGCCGTAGGCCGAGATCTCATTGCCGCCCATAGCAGCAATAAACTTGCCAACCTCATAGGCTCCTCTGGCCATAAGTGCACCTTTCAGAGTTGTGAGATTCATACCATCAAGTAATCCTGCTGCAATTCCAACAACGTTTTTAAGGGCTGCGCCAAGCTCGTTGCCGATTATATCATTGCCATAATAGAAGCGAATAAGATCACTGGAGAATTCATCCACCAGCATCTTTTTGAGAGCCTCGCTTTTGCTATCTATAACCATACAGCTTGGATTACCTTTATAAAATTCTTCCACGTGGCCGGGACCAAGCCAAACAGCCACAGAATTGGAAGGATCGAGATTTTCCTCGGCAATCTGGGAAAGCCTGCGCCCGGTAGAGATCTCAATGCCCTTCATGCAAAGGACAAACACCTTATCCTTCACGTTATAAGAAGCGATCTCTTTGGTGAGAGCATCCAGATTCTGAGAAGAAATCGAAATAACTATCACGTTGTTCTTAAAAGCTTTGGTGATATCCGTTGTGATATCAACGCTCAGAGGCATCTCCAAAAGATCATTCCTGCGCTCTTTAAGAAAGCGCTGAGTGTGAGGAGAGATCGCCTCACCATAAAGGGTGACATTGTGGCCGGTATGATCCAAATACCAACCTATGAGCGAGCCCCAACGGCCGCAACCG
>JAZRGE010000036.1:0-3794 GCA_045644025.1 Acutalibacteraceae bacterium
GCACTGGATTTCCTGGCGCGGCAGGATATATCTGCTGCCTACCGCCGCGAAATGGGGCTCATGACCTATGCTTGGGATGGTCTGCAGGCTATTCCCAACGTGGTGCTGCACTCACCGCGGCCTGTGCTGGGAAAGAACGTGCCCGTGCTATCCTTTAATATAAAGAATATGCCATCGGGGGTGGCAGCCGAGCGGCTGGACAGCATGGGGATTGCAGTGCGCGGCGGCCTGCAATGTGCTCCCCTGGCTCACCACACCTTGAGCACCACACAGCAGGGCACGGTGCGCATAAGCCTTTCTTATTTCAACACTTTATCGGATATCCGCGCCCTGCTTGCCGCCGTGCGGAAAATAGCCGCAAACGCATAAAAAAAGCACCCCGCAGGGTGCTTTTTTCTATCTCTTGATTCCTGTTATTTTCTTATAAAGCTTGATATATTCGCCTGCGGAGGCCTGCCAGCTGTTGTCGCACTCCATTGCGCGAGTGGAAAGTATTCTCCAGCCCGTTTTATCGCGGTAGCCTGCAAGAGCACGGCGAATGGAGTTCTCCATTTCGTGAGCATTGTAGTCGCAGAAAGTGAAGCCGTTGCCCTTTCCGTCGCCGCTATCGATAACGGTGTCTTTAAGGCCGCCCGTTTCGCGCACGATGGGTATTGTGCCGTAGCGCAGGGCCACCATCTGAGCCAAGCCGCAGGGCTCGCCCTTGGAGGGCATAAGGAACATATCGGCGCCTGCATAGATCTTGTGAGCCAAATGGGGCACAAAACCTAATTTGAGAGCCACCTTTTCGGGATATTTGGCCGCCATTTCGCTGAAGAAATTCTCAAACACCCAATCTCCCGAGCCCAAGATCACAAACTGCACGTCTTCGGCCACAACCGATTCGAAAACGTATTTAATAAGATCGATTCCCTTGTGGGAAACAAGGCGGGTAACTATGCCCACCAAGGGAGTGTCGGCCTTTTGGGGCAGGCCCATAAGTTCCTGAAGTTTTCTCTTGTTTTCGGCCTTATCGTCTAATGTTTCGGCATTATAATTCTTAAAAATATCGGGATCGGCGGCAGGATCGTAAACCTGGGTATCAATACCGTTCACAATGCCCGAAAGCTTAAAGGAGCGCTCCCTTAAAATTCCGTGCATTCCGTGGGCATACCATTCGTCCATAAGTTCGTTTGCATAGGTTGGGCTCACGGTGTTCACTGCATCGGCGCACTCCACGGCGCCCTTCATAAGGTTGATGCATCCATCATATTCCAGCAGGTTTGCGGCTTCCTTGGGAACACCTAACACGTCGCCCAATATTTCCTCTCCGTATTTTCCCTGATATTGCACGTTATGAATGGTGAAAAGAGTCTTTATCTTATCATATTCATATCTTCCGCCATAGAGCGTGGATTTATAAACGGGTACCATTGCGGTGTGCCAATCGTTACAATGGATCACATCGGGCCAGAAATTGATATGGGGCAGCATCTCCAACACGGCACGGCTGAAGAAAGCAAACCTTTCGGCATCATCGTAGTGGCCATACATATAGTCCCTTTTGAAATAATACTGATTATCCAAAAGATAATAGATCACGCCGTTCATATGGGCTTCGAATATGCCGCAATACTGCCTGCGCCAGGAAACGGGCACAGTGATTGCGGTGATAAACTTAAGCTTTTCCTTAAGCTCGGGCTTCATAGCCTCGGCGTTATATAGGGGCATTACAACCCTGCAACCCACAAGACGCTTATGCAGAGCCTTGGGCAGGGCACCCGCCACATCGGCCAAGCCGCCCGACATAGCAAATGGATAGGCTTCGCTTGTTGCAAAAAGGATCTTCATAGCATTCTCCTTAAATCAGACGTTTGTACCCTTTGCGATTATAAGGGGGTAGGTTTCGGCTCCAGCAAGGGTGCGACCGGGGCTTACAGAAACTTCCTTATCGGTGGCTACGTATTTAAGCTGGGCTCCATCACCGATAACACCGTCCTGCATAATAATGCAGTTTTCCACAACGGCGCCCTTACCAATATGCACGTTGCGGAAAATAAGGCTATTGCGCACGGTGCCTTCTATCACACAGCCATCGGCCACAAGGGAATTTGCCACATCGGACTCCAGACCGTATTTGGCAGGCATATTATCACGAGTCTTGGTGTAGATAGGCCTTGCAGGATTGAAAAGCTGGGCGCGTACGCTGCCTTCCAGCAAATCCATATTCGACTTGAAGTAGGTCTTGGTGCTATCCATAACAACAGCATATTCCTTCATCTCAAAGCCGCATATCTTGATCTTATCCACGTTAGGCTGCAGCACGTGGCGGGAAAGGCTGGAGAAATTGCGCTCGGCAGCGGATGTGATAAGCTCTATCAGCTTCTGCCTTTCCATTATCATAATATCAAGGCTGTAATCACATTCTTCTCCTGCTTTATCCGAAAGGCGGATGCTATCCACCCTGCCGTCCTTAAAAGTGAAGGCCATAATATCGCGATTGTTCTGGGGCAGGGCACCGCTCTTATAAGCTATGGTGATATCGGCCTCGGTGGCAATATGCTGCTCCAGCATAGCGTTGATATCTATATTGCAAAGAATATCGGCATCATAAAGCACAACGTAGTTTTCCTTGGAATCCTTAATAAAATCCAGAATACCGTAGAGCGCATCGATGTGGCCGATGTTCATACCCGAACCTGTGATGCTGAAGGGCGGCAGCATAAAGATGCCGCTGTGTTTTCTATCCAGATCCCAGGGCTTGCCGCTTCCGATATGATCCATAAGGGAGCGGTAGTTTTCCTTGGTGAGAATTCCGATGTTGGAGATATCGGCGTTCACAAGATTGGAGAGAGTGAAATCGATAATACGATAGCGGCATCCGAAAGGAATGGATCCCAAAGAACGAACTTCGGTGGGTTCGTGCATCATATCGTCGCTAAGATTGGCGAACACTACGCCCATAGCAGTCTTTTTTATCATTTCACTTCACCGCCTTTCTCTTCGGCCTTTATCATAGCCTTAGGGCCTATCACGGCGCCTTCGGCCACCACGGTATCGGCTCCCACAACAGCTACGCCCCATTCTTTGAGGCCTTCTTCGCCCAGTTCCTCGGGGCGGTCTCCCACACGAGCGTTGGCTCCTATCACGGAGTTTTCGGCCACAATGGCATACTGCACCTTGGCGCCCTTACATATCTTGGCGCCGGGGAACACAAGGGAATCCCTCACAACCGCACCTTCTTCAACAGTAACGTTTTCAAACAGCACTGAGAAATCCACCGTGCCGTAGATATTGCATCCTTCGGTCACCAGCGAGTTCTCAATATGGGCCGATTTGGCAATATACTGGGGAGGTGCAGAAGGAGTCTTGGAATAGATGCGCCAGGTGGGATCATCCAGATCCAGCTCCACCTTAGGATTGAGCAAATCCATATTAGCTTCCCAAAGGGAATCGATGGTGCCAACGTCTTTCCAATAGGAATTGAAGTGCCAAGCCACCATTTTCTCCCCTGCATTCAGCATATTGGGGATAATGTTCTTGCCGAAATCGTTGGAAGAAGCAGGGTCTTTTTCATCGGCAACAAGATATTCCCTAAGCTTGCTCCAATTAAAGATATATATGCCCATAGATGCCAGATTGCTCTTGGGCACGGCAGGTTTTTCCTCAAATCCCACGATATTATTTTGCTCATCGGTGATCATAATACCAAAGCGGGATGCTTCCTCCATAGGCACTTCCAGCACGGCGATGGTGCAGGCCGCACCCGAGGCCTTATGGCTGCTCAGCATTGCATCGTAGTCCATTTTATAGAT
>JAZRGE010000037.1:0-9814 GCA_045644025.1 Acutalibacteraceae bacterium
AATTAATAGTGGGTGGAAATTTTCGTCTAAATGGTTCAAGCACATATGGCTCTAATCACGGAACGATAGTATTGAACGGAAAAGAACAGCAGACTGTAAATTGTGGGGCTTTTGCGGACATACATAATCTATATGTGAATAATAGTGCCGGTATCAAGTATTTGGATGATTTGTATATATCCGGCGAATATTATCTTAATGGAAATCCATTGGATAATAACGGTTATAACACTATAGTGAGTTCTCCAACGGTTGTGTTTGATTCGATTTCAGATTATAAATTAATAAGCGTAGGAACGTGGAATCTGAAAAATAGTGTAAAAGGAAATATAACAGTTAGGACTGATTGCTCACTAACCATACTTGAAAATGCTAATGTTGTAATAGATGGTGATGTGCACCTGTACGATGACTCTAACAATCCATATGAATCGTCTATTATAAACAACGGAAATTTGATTATAACCGGAAGCCTTAATTACAGCGAGAAATATCATGGCAGTACACAGGTTATTAACCAAAACACCATGGAAGTGTGTGGCAACGCAAATTTTTCCGCTCTTGAAATGGGCGATACTGCAAAATTAATAGTGGGTGGAAATTTTCGTCTAAATGGTTCAAGCACATATGGCTCTAATCACGGAACGATAGTATTGAACGGAAAAGAACAGCAGACTGTAAATTGTGGGGCTTTTGCGGAACTTAATACGCTTGTTATTAATAATAGCTCTATTTATGGTATTGTTTTTGACACGAAAGTAACGGTTAATAAATTATTCGACCATCAGGGAAATAACTTTACTCTTTATAATAATGGCGTAGGTTCCACATTTGTTGATTATGATGGTGATGGATATTTGGATCATGTGGATAAGGAGCCTACCGTTATGAACCATCGTGCCAACAGCGATGGAATATGTGTCAACTGCGGAGAAGCGAAAAAAGTTATTAGCTTTTGTGATACGATCGGCAATTTGGTTAAGGAAATCTATAGTTTTGAGGGCGAGATTATTGATGCAGCATCCATTCCCGAAGCTCCCGCAAGATATGGATATACCTTTATAGATTGGGATTTTGATGTAAATCAGCCTATCATAGAATCTATAACAATTGCTCCTGTTTATGAGAAAGACATCGAGATGGAGTATAATATCGTTGTTTCCGATGATGTGGATATTACTCTTCCTGAAGGCCAGGATAAGTGCTTCTATAACGATAGAGTGACTGTTTTTGCTCCCGGCGAGAAGGATGGATTAAAGTTCTCCTATTGGAAGGTAAATGGTGGTATCTTTAGCTACTCACATGAGATATCCTTCCTTATGTTCGGCAATGTGGAGATCGAAGCTGTTTATGGCGAAGAAACTGAAAGCGAGAATGTTGTATTCATCGATAGTAAACCAACAATCACTGATAAGCAGAATGGCAAGTATGATATGCACATCATGGGCGTTGCTTTTGCACCCTACGGTGAAGTGAGCGAGATCGGCGTTTTCCTTGCCGCAGGCGAATATACCGCCGAGGAAATGCTGAACGGCACGGCAACAACTGTAAAACTTGCGGCAACCAAGGCAACCCCCGGCAGACAGTTCGTTTACACCGTGAAAAACATTGGCTACGATAAGGTGAGAACAGCAATAGTTTACGCTGTGATCGATGGCGTGATATATTACAGCAACGTTTCCTGCTCTGCAGTTGTGGAAACTATTGTTCCCGATGCCGAATATGGCGGCGATCATATTTTGGATGAAGGAATTTTTGATCCTTTTGCATAGGTGATTCCTAAAAAGCCAACCGAAAATCGGTTGGCTTTTTTCTATGCATATTTTTCTTTTGCTTCCACATAGCATATAGCGGGAGGGGAGAAGATGAATATAAGAAGAGTGGGGGCGGCCACGGTGCTTTCAGCGGCGGCAATTATCATGTTGCTCACGTATATCCCGATGCTTTTGCCTGCAGAGAAAATAACCTATGCGGGGGCTATTGTATCCGAGCAAAAATGTGTTATAATAGATGCAGGTCACGGCGGGTTTGATGGTGGAGCTGTGGCGGCCGACGGCACCTTGGAGAAGGATATCAACCTTATAATTGCCACCGACACTGCCAATATCCTTAAGACCATGGGCTATAACGTGGTGACGACAAGGCAGACCGACAGCGGTCTCGAATCCCCCGAAGATACCACCATAAGGCAAAAGAAAATAACCGATATGCGCGCCCGATTGGAGCTAATCAATTCTAAGGAAGAAGCAATATTTGTGAGCGTGCATCTTAATAAATATTCTTCTCCTCAGCCTAAGGGCACGCAGGTATTTTACTCGCCAAATAGAGAAGATTCGGCCATACTTGCCCAAAGCATTCAAGAAAATGTGGCGCGGTCGCTTCAACCCCAAAATAATCGCAAGATCAAAAAAGCGGGGAAGGACACAATGCTGCTCTATAAAGCCGAGATCCCTGCCGTGATAGTAGAATGTGGTTTTTTAAGCAACGGGGAAGAGCTTGAACAGCTAAAAAGTAGGGAATATCAAAAAAAAATGGCTGCCTGCATTGCGGCAGGTATTGCTGAATATACGGAGTGTGAAAACAATGGCCCCTAAAACAAAGACAGTATATATTTGCTCGGAATGCGGTGCCGAAAGCCCTAAGTGGGCAGGCAGGTGCCCAGTGTGCGGCGAATGGAACACCTTGAACGAGGAAATCGTGCGCAAGGAAACTGCCGCCTCGGCCGCATCTTTATCCTATAAGGCGGCTATGGCACACAAAATAAGCGATATTTCCGCAGAGAACGAGCATCGATATAAGACCGGTATCAACGAGCTGGATAGAGTGCTGGGCGGCGGGCTTGTGAAGGGCTCACTCGTGCTGCTTAGCGGCGAGCCCGGTATTGGCAAATCCACAATGCTTTTGCAGATATGCGGCAAACTCGCCGTGGAAGGCCAAATACTTTATGTTTCGGGCGAGGAATCGGTGCGCCAGTTGAAGCTCAGAGCCGATAGATTGGGTATAGATAACCCACAGCTTTCCATTATGTCGGAGACCGATCCGCAGTCGGTGGCAGAATACGTGAGGGTGAACAAGCCTTCGGTTGTGGTAGTCGATTCTATCCAGACGATGAATATCCCCGAGATAAGTTCGGCCTCGGGAAGCGTGACTCAGGTTCGCGAATCGGCCAATCTGCTTTTGAGATTGGCAAAAACAGAAGATATACCCATTATCCTTGTGGGTCACGTTAATCGCGACGGCGCCATTGCAGGCCCGAAGGTGATGGAACATATTGTGGATGCTGTGCTTTATTTCGAGGGCGAAAAGCTGCACACCTACCGAATATTAAGGGCTATCAAGAACCGCTTCGGTTCCACAAATGAGATCGGTGTCTTTGATATGACCGATAGGGGATTGGAAGAGGTGGAAAATCCATCGGCTATGCTTATATCCGATAGGATCAAGAACGTATCGGGCACGTGTGTTGCCTGCGTGCTGGAAGGCAGCAGACCTATTCTGGCTGAGATACAAAGTCTTGTTGCCCCCACGGGTTTCGGCAATCCCAGAAGAATGGCCACGGGCTTTGATTACAACCGCCTTAATATGATCATCGCCGTGCTGGAAAAGCGAATGGGCTTCTTCTTTGCTAATATGGACACGTATCTCAACGTGGTGGGCGGCCTGAGATTAGATGAGCCTGCCGTGGATCTTGCGGTGGCTATGGCGCTGGTTTCGGGCATAAGGGATATCCCGGTGCCGCAGGATGTGATAGCCTTTGGTGAAATCGGCCTTTCGGGCGAGCTTCGCTCGGTGCCACAGGTAGCCGCCAGAGTCAGTGAGGCTGCAAGACTAGGCTTCACAAGATGTATTGTCCCCGAAAGTTGTGTTGCGCAGCTTAAAGGTTTATCCGGAGCAATTGAGATCATCGGTGCCCGCACCGTTCGCCAGGCTGTTGATATTATCGGGTAGGATCGCTTTCTCATAATAAGCGCATCCTCCGCTCGTGTTGGTTATTCTACCAATGCTGTCGAAACAGCAATATCCTTCGGATTGGTGGCGGCAATCCTTTGCGCATCTTATAAGATTCATAACAATCACCCGAGTTATTATGCCAAGATATATGCTTTATATGCTTTTGTCGGCGCGAATCATCGCGCCGACATTTTTATAGACATTTTAGCAAAGAAAAGTGCCAAATTCGGTTGACAAGCCCCGAAAAATTTGATAAGATACTATGTATCATTAGGGGAGATATATACTTTGCTTTAGCGGTTTAAAGTGGTATTTCCTTAGCGCATCTCAATTATTTCAAATGGGTTTTCCCATTTCTTATATTAGGTGTGGTACATATCATAAAAGGCCTAGGCCTTTTGTATGCAATGGATTGCATACAAAATCTTTGAAAGGGTGGAAAACAGATGAATTCCAAAACATGGCTCTACATCTTAAAACGTATTGCTCTTGCAGTGCTCACGGTGTGGGTCGTTATCACAATAACATTCTTTGTTATGAATGCGGTTCCCGGCGGCCCCTTCCAGGGCGAAAAAAGCTTGCCTGAAGCCACTTTGAAGGCTTTGGAGGCAAAATATGGTCTGGATAAGCCGATTCTGGAGCAGTATGGCACATATCTTAAGGATATCGTAACAAAGTTCGATTTCGGTGTGTCTCTTAAAAAGGATGGCCGTACTGTTATCAGCATTATCACCGATGGTATGGAGGTTTCTGCTGTTCTTGGCCTTATTGCCGCAGGCATTGCTCTTGTTGTTGGCATTATTCTCGGTTCTGTTGCAGCTCTTCGCAGAAATAAGTTTATCGATAGAATTATTATGGTCATCACCACAGCATGTGTTTCGATGCCTTCCTTTATTATTGGCTCACTGCTGTTGCTGGTGTTTTCCATTCAGCTTAGATTGGTGCCTGCAAACGGCTCCACGTGGCAGGGTCTTATTCTTCCTGTTATCACGCTTTCTATTTATCCCGCCGCCTACATCACAAGGCTCACAAGGTCTTCCATGCTCGATGTTCTCGGCCAGGATTATATCCGCACCGCCAAGGCAAAGGGCGTTTCCGGCCCCAAGATCATCTTCGGCCACGCTCTTAAGAACTCCCTTATTCCTGTTATCACTTATTTCGGACCTATGCTTGCCTATATCGTAACAGGCTCTCTTGTTGTTGAGCAGATTTTCGGCGTTGCAGGTATCGGCCGTCCGTTTGTTAATAGTATCACAGCCCGTGATTACCCTCTTATTATGGGTACTACCATCGTGCTGGCCATACTCATTGTTGTTATGAACCTGGTGAGCGATATTATGTATAAGATCGCCGATCCCAGAATCAATTTGGAATAAGGAGGGGATTGAATTGAAAAAGCAACCTATACATTTTCAGCCTTTTAGTCTCCACCTTAATCTGGATTCCTTTAATCCCGCATCGGCCGAGGATAAGGAATATATGGTTAAGATGCGCCCTTCTTCCACATTCTTTAAGGATGGTGTGAAGCGCCTTCTTAAGAACCCCGTGGCCACGGTTGCGTTCTTTATCGTTTTGATCATCACTATCTCTTGTATTGTGATTCCTTTCTTCTGGCCCTATTCCTATGAGCAGTTCTTGGGAAATACTCCCGGCCAGCCTATGGACGCCAGCTTTAAGAACTTAAAGCCGGGATTTAGCAGCTATAGCACCACCGAGCTTGAAAGAATAGCTCAGGGTGAGAAGATCATGCCCCATATTTTTGGCACCGATCAGCAGGGAAGAGATTATTTCATCCGTGTTGTTTACGGCACAAGAATATCTCTTGCCGTTGGTTTCTTTGCAAGTATTATCGTGCTTATCATTGGTATGACAGTTGGCTCCATCGCCGGTTATCTTGGTGGTAAGGTCGATCTTATCATAATGCGAATAGTTGATATTATCTATTCTTTGCCCGATATGCTTATGGTTATTCTGCTTGCCTCGGTTATGACAAGTATCGGTATCGATAAGCTTATCGAAGGCACCGCATTGGAAAGAATAGGCAGTAATATCATCAGCTTGTTTATAGTGTTCGGTTTGCTATATTGGGTTTCCATGTCTCGTCTTGTGCGTGGCCAGATTCTTTCTCTCAGAGAGCAGGAGTATGTTCTTGCTGCTAAGGCAGCAGGTGCAAAATCCGGCTGGATTATCACAAAGCATCTCATCCCCAACAGTATTTCTGTTGTGATCATTTCCACCGCTCTCCAGATTCCTAACGCTATCTTCACCGAAAGCTATCTTTCCTTCCTGGGCCTTGGTGTTAATGCTCCTATGCCCAGCCTTGGTTCTTTGGCCTCTGATGCGCTGTACGGTATGTATTCCTATCCTCATATGCTCGTTATCCCCGCATTGGTCATTTCGCTTATCGTGCTTTCGCTGAATCTCTTTGGCGATGGCCTGCGCGATGCGTTTGACCCGAAGATCAATAACTAAAGAAAGAGAGGCGCTATAAATGGCTTTATTGGAAGTAAAAGATCTGCGCACCTCGTTCTTTACCGACGCGGGCGAAGTTAAAGCAGTAAACGGTGTTTCCTTTAATTTGGAAAGAGGTAAGGTTCTCGGTATAGTTGGTGAATCGGGCTCCGGTAAGTCGGTTACAGCCTATTCCATTATGCAGATCCTTGCAGGCACCGGTAAAATAGTTGGCGGCTCCATTTTGTTGGATGGCCAGGAACTGGTTGACGCCGGTGAAAAGGTTATGAAAACCGTAAGAGGCAATAAGGTATCCATCATTTTCCAGGATCCTATGACATCTCTTAATCCCACCTACACCATCGGTCACCAGCTTATCGAAGCAATTATGCTTCACACCAATCGTGATAAGAAGCAGGCTAAGGAAAGAGCTATCGAAATGATACGCCTTGTGAATATTCCCGAGCCCGAGAAGCGTATGAAGCAGTATCCCTTCGAGTTGTCGGGAGGTATGCGTCAGCGCGTTATGATCGCTATGGCTCTGGCTTGCGAGCCTGATATCCTTATTGCCGATGAACCTACCACAGCTCTCGACGTGACAATCCAGGCACAGATTCTTGATCTTATGAAGAGCCTGCAGGAAGAGCTTGGTATGGCTATCATTATGATCACTCACGATTTGGGCGTTGTGGCTCAGATGTGTGATGAGGTTATTGTTATGTATGCAGGCTCTATTTGTGAGCAGGGCACAGCAGATGAGATATTCTATAATCCCTGCCATGAGTACACCAAAGGCTTGCTTAAATCCATCCCCAGCACCAACACTGCAGGCACAAAGCTGCAGCCCATCACAGGCACACCTATTGATCTGCTCAATATGCCTGCAGGTTGCCCCTTTGCTCCTCGCTGCGATGCCGCAATGAAGGTCTGCATCTGCCAGCGCGCCGAGCGTATGCTTATCAACGAAGATCACGCTGCTGCTTGCTGGATGAACGTTAAGAACGGGGTAGAGAAGGGCGAAATCGAGCTTTTGCCCGTGGAAGAAAATGAAAAGGAAGGGGAGCAGACCAATGAGTGAGATAAACAACAATGCACCCCTTATAGAAGTAAAAGACCTTAAGCAGTACTTCGATATTAATATGGGTCTGTTTAAGTCTAAGCCTCTTAAGGCGGTTGATGGTGTTTCCTTCACCATCAACAAGGGTGAGACCTTGGGCCTGGTTGGTGAATCCGGTTGTGGTAAGACAACTGTTGGCCGCACAATGCTTCACCTTTATAAGCCCACCGCCGGTGAGGTTATTTACAACGGCAAGGCAATCAAGACTAAGGCCGATATCAAGGAATACCGCAAGAAAGCCACCATGGTTTTCCAGGATCCTTATTCCTCTCTCAATCCGAGAATGACTGTTTCCGATATCATCGGTGAGCCCCTGGATATCCACCATATGTACAGCACCAAGGCCGAGCGCAGAGAGCGTATCCTTGAGCTTATGGAGCATGTGGGCCTCAACAGTGAGCATGCATCTCGTTATGCTCACGAATTCTCCGGTGGCCAGAGGCAGAGAATCGGTATTGCTCGTTCTTTGGCAGTTAATCCCGATTTTATTGTTTGTGATGAACCTGTTTCCGCACTTGATGTTTCCATTCAGGCACAGGTTATCAATATGTTTGATGAGCTCCAGGACACACTGGGTCTCACATATCTCTTTATTGCTCACGATCTCTTGGTTGTAAGGCACATAAGCGATCGAATCGCAGTAATGTACCTGGGCAAGATGGTTGAGCTGGCCGATGCAGGAGAGATCTACGAGAATCCTCTCCACCCTTATTCCAAGGCTCTTATGTCGGCTGTTCCCATGCCCGATCCAAAGATTGCCCGTGAGAATCATAGAATCCCCCTTGTTGGCGATATTCCCAGCCCCCTGAACGCTCCTTCCGGCTGCCCGTTCCGCACTCGTTGCCCCTTTGCAACAGAGCAGTGCGCCGCCGAGATGCCCGAGTTCAAGGAGGTATCTAAAGGTCATTTCGTAGCTTGCCATCGTGTGGCAGAGATCAACTGACCTTATTAATTCGGTTCTTTGTGTGCGGTGAAGGGTCGTGCAATACCTTTACCGCAACACTTTGAAAAAATATTGAAAGGAAGATATCACTATGAAGAAAATTCTGGCAATTGTTCTTTGTCTGGCTATGGTTCTGGGCCTCGCAGCTTGTAAGCCCGCAGGCACCACACTCACCGCTGGCCAGCAGGCAGCAAAAGACGGCACTCTGAATGTTTGTCTCGCTTCCGAGCCCGACACTCTGGATCCCGCTCTTAACTCTGCTGTTGATGGTGCTACTCTCGTTTCTCACCTGTTCTCCGGCCTTGCAAAATGGTCTCAGGATGAGAACGGCAAGCTCGTTCTTGTTGCAGACTGCGCAACCGAGCTTCCCGCAGGCGTTCCCAACGCTGATGGCACCGTAACCTACACCTACACCCTTAAAGACGGCCTCAAGTGGTCCGATGGCAAGCCCGTTAAGGCTTCCGACTTCGAGTTCGCTTGGAAGCGTGCAGCTTCCGCTGAGCTGGCTGCTGACTACGGCTATATGTTCGACGTTATTGTTGGCTTCGATGTTGATAATAGCTGCGCAACTGAAGATTTTGCTGTAGAAGCTGTTGACGACAAGACTCTTAAGGTTACTCTTAAGAACGCTGTTTCTTATTGGAACGAGCTTCTTGCATTCCCCACCTACTTCCCCGTACGTGAGGATGTTGTTAGCAACGAAGAGTGGGCTACCGAGGCTGCAACCTATGTTTGCAACGGTGCTTACACCATCACAGATTGGAAACACGACAGTGTTATCACTCTGACCAAGAATGCTAACTATCATGGCGCTGCTTCTGTTACCATGAACACCATCAAGTTCCACCTTTCTGATGATTCCAACAACATGCTGGCTAACTTCAGAAACGGCGACTGGCTCATGATCGACGACGTTCCCACCAACGAGATCGCTACTTTGAAGGCTCAGTATCCCAACGAGTACATCGTTACCGGCCAGATCGGTACCTACTATGTATGCTGGAATGTTAACGAGAACCTCCTGCCCGCAGGCTCCACCCTCACCGGTGTTGAGGCTGAAAAGGCTATGCAGGAAATCCGTGGCGCTCTCGGCCTTATCCTTGATAGAAACTACATTGTAGAGGCTATCAGCCAGGCCGGTGAAGTTCCCGCTTCTTCCTTCGTTGCTATGGGTATGACCAATCCTGATGGCACTCAGTTCTATCAGACCGCTAACTCCACCACCGATAACTTCGACGGCTACTACAACGTTGCTAAGGAAGCATTCGCTGCTAACTTCGAAGCTGGTGTAGCAACCCTCAAGAAGTACTACAACTATGATGAGGCCACCAAGAAGTTCACAAATGCTCCTT
>JAZRGE010000038.1:0-3102 GCA_045644025.1 Acutalibacteraceae bacterium
GCATATCATCACTTCTGCCCTTGGGGCGCGACATTCTCACGAGTGTACGTCCGCATTTACATTTAGTGCGATCGAGGCTGCAAAGATCGCGTGTTCTGTATCTGAGCAGGGGCAATGCTTCCTTACCGATGCAGGTGAAAACCAATTCACCTTCCATGCCATCGGGAAGCACCTCACCTGTTTCAGGGTCGATCACTTCGGGATAGAAGAAATCTTCGTTAATATGCAGACCGCAATGCTCATTGCATTCAAAAGAAACGCCGGGACCTGCTATCTCGGAAAGACCATAAATATCAAAAGCTTCAATATTCAGGGCTTCCTCGATATATTTTCTCATACCTTCACCCCAGCACTCTGCACCAAAGATACCTGCTCTAAGGGGCAATTCCGAGGTGTTCACACCAGCTTTTTTGCAGGCTTCGCCGATATATGCGCCATAGGAAGGTGTGCAGCAAATAATGTTGGAGCCGTAGTCTTGAAGGATCTGGATCTGGCGCTGAGTGTTACCGGTGGAAACAGGCACAGCAACAGCTCCCAGCTTTTCTGTGCCATAATGCAGGCCAAGGCCGCCGGTGAAGAGACCATATCCATATGAAATATGAATAATATCCTCCACTGTGGCCGAAGCGGCAGCAAGAGCACGTGCTGCAGACTGAGACCAAATATCAATATCGTTGGCTGTGTAGCCCACAACGGTCTGCTTACCGGTGGTGCCGGAAGAAGCGTGGATACGGGTAATCTTATCCCTACCAACAGCAAATAGGCCGAAGGGATAATTATCTCTAAGATCTGTCTTATATGTAAACGGAAGCTTAGTGATATCCTTAATGGACTTAATATCTTCAGGCTTTACACCGTGCTTATCCAAAAGATCTTTATAGAAAGGAACGTTCTCATAGTTGGCCTTAACAGCCTTTACAAGCCTTTCGCTCTGAATCCTTTCCAGTTCTTCCCTATCAGCAGTTTCGATCTCCTGCTGATAAAATTTATTTTCAACCATTGGTCTCACCTCTAAAATCAGACAACATTATAACCCAGTTCAAACGCTTTGAGATTAAGCTCAAGGAATTTGGCAGGAACGGTTTCCTTAATAGCGTTGATCCAAACTTCCTTTGCAATATCCAGGCCTGCGGCCATCACGCCAACAAGCACCACGTTTACAGCCTTAGCAGATCCTGCTTCAATAGCAAGAGCCAAAGCATCGGTGGATGTGATATCTGCACCGGTAGCATCGAGCTTTTCCAGCACATCCTCGGGATAGCTAGCAGCGCCGGTGATGACTGTCATCGGATCGATCTTGCGGGTATTTATAATCAATTTACCATCAGGCTTAAGATATTTAAGCCAGCGGGCTGCTTCAAGCTGCTCAAAGGCAAGAATAATATCAGCCTCGCCCACCTCAATAAGTGGGGATGCAATCTTCTCACCGTATTTAACATAGGTTACAACCGAACCGCCGCGCTGAGACATACCGTGAACTTCGCTAACCTTAACATCATAGTTTTCACTCATAAGCGCGGCACCGAGAAGTCGGCTGGTGAGCAGAGTGCCCTGGCCACCAACTCCAACAATCATAATATTTTTTGCGGCCATTATTCTCTGCCTCCTTCCGATTCAATAGCGCCGAATTTACAAAGCTGAGAGCATACTCCGCAGCCCACACAAAGTGTGAAATCGATCTCGGCCTTTTTATCCTTAAAGCTGATAGAGGGGCAACCCATCTTCATGCAAGCCTTACAACCAACACACTTATCTTTGTTTATCTTAAGTGCGGGCTTAGCCTTCACAGATTTAAGCAGCACGCAGGGGCGGCGCATAATAATGAAGGAGGGCTCATCAGCGGCCAATTCTTCGGAAACAACACTCTTAACAGCGGCAAGATCATAGGGATCCACAACCCTGATGCGGTTGAAGCCGCAGGCCTTGGCCAATGCTTCCAGATCCACCTTAGATGTCACGTCGCCCTTAATTGTAACGCCGGTGGCAGGATTCTGCTGATGGCCTGTCATACCGGTAATAGAGTTGTCCAGCACGATCACCGTTGAAGCGCTGTTGTTGTAGGCGGTGTTGATAATGCCGGTTACACCCGAATGAATAAACGTGGAATCACCGATAACAGCAACGGATTTGCCCGCAAACTCACCGTCTCTGGCCTTATTCATGCCATGGAGGGCTGAAATACTTGCACCCATGCAAACACAGGTGTCCACCGATGCCAAAGGAGCAAGGGCGCCCAAGGTGTAGCAACCGATATCTCCGCTCACAATACAGCCAAGCTGCTTGAGTATGTAGAAAACACCTCTGTGAGGGCAACCGGAGCAAAGTGCGGGAGGCCTGTTGGGAATCTCCATATCAACATCAAGGAAGGGCTTGGCTTCGCCCAGCAGCTTCTCGGCCACGATCTTCTGAGAAAATTCGCCGAGATATCCAAAAATATCCTTTCCTGCCACGTCAACACCGATGGTCTTGCAATATGTCTCGATCACTCCATCGAGTTCTTCCACCACAACAACGTGCTTCACTTTGGATGCAAAATCGGTGATCATTTTTTCGGGCAAGGGATTAACCATACCAATCTTAAGATAGGATGCTTTATTTCCGAGAGCCTCAACGGCATACTGATAGCAATCGCCTGCCGCAATAATACCCAGCTCGGCTCCTTCGTTTATTTCCATACGGTTGATGCCCGAGGTTTCGGCCCATTCTCTGATCTTCTCGGTTCTCTCTTCCACAACAACGTGGCGCTTGATAGCCATTGCAGGCATCATAACATATTTGCCGGGATCCTTGTTATAATCCTTAAGAGCAACGTCTTTTCTATCGTTGAGTTCAACAATACTGCGAGAATGAGAGATCCTTGTGCAAAGGCGCAGGATCACGGGAGTATCAAACTGCTCGGAAATCTCATAGGCCAACTTGGCATATTCCTTGCATTCCATCGAATCAGAGGGCTCCAGCATAGGCAGTTTAGCAGAAACAGCATAATGGCGAGAATCCTGCTCATTCTGAGAAGAATGCATGCCTGGATCATCCGCAACAGCAAGCACCATACCTGCGTTCACACCCGTGTAGGATGCAGTGAAGACAGGATCGGCGGCAACG
>JAZRGE010000039.1:0-2312 GCA_045644025.1 Acutalibacteraceae bacterium
TTTAAAAAACTACTTAATCAAATTATTGAAAAATCGACTGCTTTAGATAAACGTCAAAAAATTTTGATATTAGAACATTTTGCTGGTCGCACATCATCTCAAAAAGACGGCGGAATTTATCTGATTCAAAGTAAAGCGAACTTAAAAAAATTGATAAAAACTGTCATTGCTACACTTTCTAACTTTACTTGCAATGAGGCTGACAGCACATTAGGAAACGGATGGGAAAACATTCAACAACGATACGATTGTGCTAAAATGAACATTCAAAGTGCTTTTCAAAAATTCAATATAGATTGATAAAAGCGAGGTGAAATTCACCTCGCTTTTGTTGTTAGTTGTTGGTTTTTGAAGGTTTGGTGCGCATTTTTATTATTGCGGATGCGATGATAGCGGCAATTGCAATCAGCAAGAACAGCTTATAAGATATGGGCTTCTTTGTTAGATGTTCCATCATCTCGCAGGCAAAATACAGAGCGGCGGTGGCAAGCAGCACTATAGCCGGCGCAGCATCGCGCTTGGTCCCTTCTTCTGCCTTCACACAATTTTCGGGCATTTTGGCATCCACAGCGGCAAGCCATCCGCTGATCTTTTTCGTTTTCATCCCCTTCATAATAAGGGGTTCTATACTAATCTGCCTAAGGTATTCCACAACAGCGCACACCGCAAAAGTGGCAACAACCGACAGAATTGAAAACGGGATAAACCAAGGGGTGTTGGCAAATTTCTGGATAGCGAAAATCTCGTTCCAAAGCCAGAAAGTGATAACCGAATTTTCGTGGATAAGATAAACGCCAAAGGTGGTCTTAGCGCATTTATTAATAAACCTGCTTTGAATATTAATGTGCATAAAGCTTAAAAAAAGGAACACACAAAAGGCTATCACGTGCACGAGATACCTATACTCTCCAAAGCCGTATTTCTTGCCCACCAAAAGAATCGCCAGGGAAAGAAATGCTCCGCCGAAGCAAAGGAGTTTACTCCTGAAATCTTCTTCATATAAGCGTATATATGCGCCCACAAGATAGATGAAGATAAACACGGCAATGCTTTGCCCCACGTCTGCTGTGGCAACAGCCACAAAGAAAGAAGGTATTACAGACAAAAACACAAACATAACGGCAAGCAGAATTCTGAATTCGCTCTTCTTCAGCCGCTCGATCATTTTGTTCAGGAAAGGAGAGAGCATAAACAATGCCACGTAGCAGGAAACGAACCACCATCTGCCCGTGGATATCGGTATAAACCAATTGGTGAAGGCCACAAGGCCCATAGACGGGATAGCGCCGGTGGTGATATACCCCTTAACATAGAACACCGCAAGCAAAAAAATTATCGTGCAAAATATCTGAGTCAGCAGCTTTATAAGCCCCACTATCTTAAACTGATTTTTGCACATAAAATAGCCTGAAATAAGAATAAACAGCACCACGCCTACCTGGCCAAAGCTCCGAAAATAACTGTGAAACAGCTTTTGGCCGTAGTCTTCCAAGACATTGGGGAAGGAATAAGACCACCAACCCCAATGAGAAGCGACTATCATAAGCATGGATACAATACGAAGCAGCTCGAAATTTGATCTTCTTTCCGGCTTAGAAACAGAATTCTTTTCTATTTGTTTTGTCATAAAAGTTCTCCCACGATCTTCATAACCTTATGTAATGCATCCTGATATCTTTCTTCCAGTTCTATATGAATACCAAACGCATCAGAATCAAATCTGTAAACCGAATCTTGATCCGTAACCATCCCTACCTTTTTATCACCCACGTAGACAACACACGGCGTTACGGGGCCAAAGCCGCAATCGCTCTCGCACATGCCCCAATGGCAGGAATCGCAAAAAACAATTGTGTTTGCAAAGGGTTCCACACGAAAATCATTTCCGCATTTCTGGCATTCAAACTTTATCATGCGCACACTCCTCACACTTAGGATCGTTTTTATTATACTATGGGCACCTAAAAAAGACAAGTTCATTTGGCAGGCTGAAAACTAAAGCAAAACGGACGACGGTTTGAACCGTCGTCCGTTTTAATTCTATTTTGTGCCGATTCTTAGCCGATAACGTATGCACTCTCAAGGAAGGCATTAGCGTGAACTACTGCACCTGCAGGAATACCGTTCACTTCGCTAAGAGCGGTGGTGCCGCGGAATGCATAAGCATCGATCTTTTCGAGCTGACTGTTCTCAGCGAAATTCACAACACTGAGATCATAGTTGAAATAGAATGCATGGCGATCCAGAAGCTTCACAGTGGCGGGGATTGTGATCTCCACAAGGCCGGTGTTGCCAAATGCACCCCAACCGAT
>JAZRGE010000040.1:0-5477 GCA_045644025.1 Acutalibacteraceae bacterium
TGCCGTGGGACCTCACGATCATGTCGTCGGTATCCGCCAATTCTCTGCCAAGCTTTTGGGATAGAATATTGCCGATGGTGGATTTTCCGCATCCCGGCATGCCTATAAGCACAACGTTTCGAAGCGAAGACATAAGATTAAAATACGTCTTTTCAATATCCTCACAGGACACTTTTTTGCCGCAAAAACATTCAATAGCCAAAGCCGCCTGTGCCACCAGCATATAAAGACCGCCGCAAGCAGGTATGCCTTTTGCCATGGCATCTGCAACAAGCTTTGTGGCCAGCGGATTATACACAGCGTCAACCACACCGCAAAGATTAGGATAATCAGCAATCTCAACGGCACTCACGCCTATATTGGGATACATTCCGCAAGGGGTGGTGTTTATGATCACATCCACGTTATTTCGCATTGCGTGAAGTTCTCCATAGGAAATGCATCCATCAGCATGATTTCGGGAAACAACAAAGATCTCGGCGGCAGAAAGATGCCTTGCCACAGCCGCGGCCGTGTGCGCTGTTCCGCCGCTGCCGAGAATAGCTACACGCTTTTTATTTAGAGATATATCAAACCGATCAATAAGGGCAAGCATACCACCAAAATCGGTGTTATATCCTATCAGTTTTCCATTAGAATTAACAATCGTGTTTACAGCGCCGATAGCCCTTGCCTCTTCGCTTATCTCATCTAAAAACTGCATCACATACTGCTTATACGGAATGGTGACGTTCACCGCATTAAACTCTTTGCTTTTCAGGAATTCTTTAACCTGTTCCTTTGAGAATTCGAGATGAGAATAATCATATCCGCCAAGTTCTTTATGAATTCTAGCCGAAAAACTGTGCCCCAGTTTTTCGCCGATCAAGCCATATTTATTCATCGGCCAACCAGTCCGTTCCATAGCGGCCGGCAAGCATATCGGCTACAACAATTGCCGTGAGGCAATCCACAACCGCTACGGCTCTGTGAGCGATACAAGGATCGTGCCTTCCTTTAGCTGCCAAAACATCTTCCGAAAGATTAAGCATATCTATAGTTTGCTGTTCCTTGCCAATCGTGGGTGTAGGCTTCATTGCGCAACGGAAAACAATCGGCATACCGTTGGTAATTCCACCGTTTATTCCACCGTTGTTGTTTGTGGTGGTAATCACGTTTTCATCATCCAGAGCGAGCAGATCGTTGGCCTCGGAGCCTTTCATATCAGCAAGAGAAAAACCTGCGCCGAACTCTACACCCTTAACACCGGGAATAGAAAAAAGTGCATGGGAAAGCAGGCTTTCAACACTATCAAACCACGGTTCGCCAACTCCTGCAGGCAGGCCCGTGATAAAAGTTTCCAGCAGGCCGCCTACACTGTCGCCATCTTTTTTGGCGGCAACAATTGCCTCCTGCATTTTTTGGGCAGCCTCATCGCAAAGCACAGGGAAATCCGCCTTGAAAAGCTGATCAGCATCGGCCTTATAATCCGAAAAATCTCTATCTTCCACACCGCCGCACTTTTTAAGATGTGTGGAGATCACAACACCCTTTGTGGCAAGTGCGCTGAGTATAATTGCACCTGCTGCAACAAGCGCAGCAGTGATCCTTCCGCTGAAATGCCCACCGCCGCGATAATCTTCAAATCCATGATATTTGCAATTGGCGGTATAATCGGCATGTGAAGGCCTGGCAAGCCACCTGGTTGCTTCGTAATCTGCAGATTTTGTATCGTTATTGGGAACAACAATGCAGATGGGGGTGCCTGTTGTCTTTCCGCCAAACACACCGCTAAGGATCTTAAATTCATCAGCCTCTGCCCTAGACGTTGAAACCTCACCCTTGGGGCGCCTTCTTGAAAGCATAGCGGAAACAAAATCCGTGTCAACAAATATGCCGGGAGCAATTCCATCAATCACAGCGCCTATAGCTTCTCCGTGGCTTTCACCAAAAAGTGTGATAGAAATATTATTTCCAAACGTGTTTTTCATCACAGCATCCCCTTTCTCACAATCGTTTCAAATTCGCAAAACGGAATATTTTTAATATCATATCGGCCGATTTCATCCACACAAACAATTGATATTTTATCACCTTCGGCCTTTTTATCGTGGCGGCAAATATCTATTATTTCATCTAAATCGCCATCCAACTTAGTGGGAAGGCCAAACCCATCAAGGAGTTTCATTAACCTATCCTTAACATCGGCACCGCACATAGGAAGCATGCCCATGGCAACACATTCGCCGTGAAGATATTTTTCCAAACCGAAATAGCTTTCTATTCCGTGGCCAAGCGTGTGGCCGAAATTAAGTACTCTGCGTAAGCCCGATTCTTTTTCGTCCTTCTGCACAACATCACGCTTTATATTGAGTGCCGCGAGAATTATATCGTCGATACAACAAGAGTCTATGCCTTTTTCAAGAGTTTTGAATAGTTCAATATCGCTTGTGGCCGCCATCTTCACAATCTCAGCCATACCGTTGGCGATATGCCTTTGGGGCAATGTAGAAAGAACGTTGGGATCAATTAACACGGCCTTGGGCTGATAAAAAGCACCGATAATATTCTTGATGTTGCCAAAATCAATAGCTGTCTTCCCGCCAATGGAAGAATCAACCTGCGCAAGAAGTGTGGTGGGTATGTTATAGAAATCCACGCCGCGCATATATGTTGCGGCAACAAAACCTGCAAGATCTCCCACAACACCGCCGCCCACGGCCACAATGCAATCGCTGCGGGTCATATTATATTCCACCATTTTGCTCAGCAGAAATTGATACGTGTCCATCTGCTTGGAGCCTTCACCCTGCGGAATAACCACCACGTTAGCATTGGCGCATTGCTTTGCAACAGCATCGGAATAATCTTTGGGTACACCGCTATCTGTTACAATAAGCACTTTGCGGCCAAGATTCATATGCTCAGCAGCCCTCAAAAGGACGCCGCGCTCTAAAATAATATTATATTGTCCGTCTTTTGTTGCAACAGGGATAATCATTATCCTGCCTCCAATTAGAGCTTTATTTCTTTTTCAAAACTTCCAACGATTTTAAGATTACTGCAAGACTTTTGCAGTTCGTTGATCATTTCTTTGCCTTGTGCGCTGTTGATATTTCCCTCACCCTCCGCAAAGAAATAATAATCCCAAATAAGTTCCTTCGTGGGGCGGCTCTTAAGCGCCTTCAGATTAAATCCGTGCTGACCGATAACCGATATAGCACCACCCAAAGATCCTGCCGCATTCTTAACCGTGAAAAGCATAATAAAATGATTGTCGTTTCTGGATTCGGCCTTGGGAACGCGTGTGAACACGGCAAAACGAGTGGTGTTGGCACTGCTTTTATTTATGTGGCTTTCTATCACCTTTAGGCCGAATTTTTCGGCGGCTTCCCTGCTGCCGATGGCAGCAATATCTTCCCTGCCAGATTCTGCTACACTTTTGGCGGCAACAGCCGTGTTGACAGCCTCTTCTGCCGCAAAGCCGTGCTCTTCTATATATTCTGCACACTGGCCTAAAGCTTGAGAATGGCTAATAACTTTTTTAATATCCTCTATGTTTGCTGATTTGTTTGCAAGCAAATTCTGCACTATCTCAACTTCATAAACGCCGCTTATATATAGAGAACCGAAAAAAGCAAGATCCATCACCTGAGAAACGTCTCCGTTGTAGCTGTTCTCCAGCGGCAGCACAGCACAATCGCAATCTCCACTCACCACAGAATTATAGGCCGCCTTAAAATCGCTGCAAGCCACACACAGTGCATCCGGAAAAATTCTTTGTGCCGCAATGTTTGCAAAAGCACCTTCCACACCGCTGTAGGCAACCTTCATCCCATCAAGCAATCGATGCTGATATTTCTTCGAAATCGAAATAGTCTCCTGCAGGAAATTCACGTAATAAGATCTATATGCTTCCTCACCGATCAACTCAGAATTGGCCTTGATTATCTCGGCTTCTCTGGCCTTATCTTCCACAGGAATGCCGTGCTCTTTCTTGTAGGCCGCAACCTGCTTCACAGCCTCCATCCTTTTTTCGAAAAGAGCCGCCATTTCTTTATCTATCATATTTATCGCTAATCTTGCGTTATTTATATCTGCCATAACAACACTCCTTGCATTAAAACAAAAAAATCCGCACCATTTAGCCTTGCGGCAAAACAGCTGCGGACCGTCCGTCATCTACCATCGGTTATATCCGATTATTGGCGAAAGAAAACGGGCAGCCCTTTATAAAATAAAAATAATTGCACTTAAATTTTTTCATGCCCATTTGCTCCTTTCGCAAGAATCATTTGATAAAATTTTATAACACAGAACCGCAATTGTCAAGCACTTCTTTGCATTAAAGCATAAAAATATCAGTCGGTTGAAACCGTGGCTTGATCCTTGACTAATTTAGCGCGCTTATTTAATAAAATATTAAAAAATATGATCTGAACAACGAACGTGATTGCCCAGGAAATGGGATAAGATATATAGAGACTTTGGGGCGTGTGGAATTGGGGAATCTGGAATATCGTGTATATCCAGCCGATTCTGATTCCGCAAACGCCCACGATGGAAATGATCATAGAAACCATAGAGTTGCCAAGACCGCGGATAAGACCTGTGGAGCAATCCATCAAGCCACCGATTGAATAGGTTAAGCAAACGATAGACATTCTCACAACACCCCAGCTGATTGCCTCGGGCGAATCTGAAATATAAAAAGAGAGAAGCTGACGAGAAAAAGTTATAGCAACAGCGCCAAGTGCAAGACCTGTGAGCGCAACACACGCAAGTGATATGGCGGCAATTTTCTTAATCCGCTTAAATTGGCCTGCTCCGTAGTTCTGGCCGGTGAAATTAAGGGCAGTCTGGTGGAAGGCGTTAACCGATATCCAAACAAAGCCTTCGATATTGTGGGCGGCAGAGTTTCCGGATACCAACGCAATAGAATCAAAGGAATTAACAGAAGACTGGATTAGCACGTTGGATATAGAAAAGATAGAGCCCTGGATTCCCGCAGGAAGACCAATTTTAATTACTTTGAGCAAAGGGGTCTTATATATTCTCATCTTCCTAAATTCAAGCCTGCAAGAATCTTCCCTTTTAGCTAAGGTGATAAGCACCAGCGTGGCCGAAAGAGCCTGAGAGATCGTTGTGGCCAACGCTACGCCTGCCACATCCAAACTGGTGGTGATAACAAAAATATAATTAAGAATAACATTGAGCACACCGGCAATAGTGAGATAAACAAGAGGAGATCTCGTATCTCCTGCGGCTCTTAAAATAGCGGCGCCGTAGTTGTATAACATAGTGAACATTATGCCGCCGAAATATATCTGCATATAGCTTGTGGAAAGGCCAAGAATATCGGCAGGTGTTTCCATCATGATAAGAAACGTTTTGGAAAAGCCAACCCCAACAGCAGTAAGCACAATTCCACCGATAATCGCAATAGGAATAACAGTGTGAACGGTTTTCTTCACAGTCTCATCATCTCTTGCGCCAAT
>JAZRGE010000041.1:0-8228 GCA_045644025.1 Acutalibacteraceae bacterium
CTGCGTGATACAATGCAGTCTCACGATCGGTGCAGTGTTGTTGAAGTTGTGGGCCGCCATGCAGGCCATCTGGCAATGAACCTTGGGCTTGCCACAGGCGCTACATATATTCTTGTGCCCGAAGAGACCTACAACATTGAAAAGATTGTGGAGAAGATTAAAATTGCCCAGAATCACGGCAAGCACCACTTCATTATTGTTGTGGCTGAGGGCGTTGAGTGCAAGGAAGAGCTCGGAAAGCTTATCGAAGAAAAATCCGGTATTGAAACCAAGCGCACCGTGCTTGGCCACGTGCAGCGCGGCGGTAATCCCACCGCACGCGATAGAATCCTTGCCAGCGAAATGGGCTATGAGGCTGTTCAGCTTCTCAGCCGTGGCATCGGCAACCGTGTTATCTGCTTCAAGAATAACGATATCATCGATATGGATATCTTTGCCGCTTTGGCAATGACTAAAACGATCGACCGCGAGAGATATAAGATCAGCGGCGCTGTTTCTATCTAAGGTGGCATAATGGGATTGTTCTGCAGAAATAAAGAAAATTCCAAAAAGTTCAAAAAGCAAATTGCCCAAAAGGTGGGCGGCCATAGGCTTCGCTACGTGACTCAAAGGGATGCCGATGGCAACGAAGATATCCTTGGAAAGGGCGGCGGAATCAGCTTTTCGGGGGATAGGGTGAACGTGTTTTCCGAGAACGGACGCCATCTGACCGTGGATATCTACGAAGCAAAAATTTATGAGCTTATGTCTAACGACGGAGCGGTCGTTTCCGGAACGGATACCGAAACGGGCGAAAAAAAGACTGTTGTGGCATATTATGTGTATTACCGCAAATAATTTTCTTAGTGTAAAGAAAAAAACTTGACAGGCGAGCGTATGTGTTGTATAATACATCGGAAGGCTAAGAAAGGGCGGTGGATTTTGTGGAGAAGAATTATGAGATCTCCCGTCTGCTGGATCTTTACGGAAACCTTTTGAACGAAAAACAGCGCAATACGCTCGTCTGCTATTATGAAGAGGATCTTTCTCTTTCGGAGATAGCACAGAACGAAGGCATTTCCCGCCAGGGCGTGAGCGATAGCATTCGCCGTGCCGAAGCACAGCTTAAGGGGTTTGAGGAAAAGCTGCATTTGCTTGCTATCTGCGGCGAGATAGAAAATCTCTCCAAAGCGGCTAGCGGCGCTTCGGGCGAGATAAAGAATATTATAGATAAATTAGCGGATATGATGCCCTGATTTTGTGAGGTGAGATAATTGGCCTTTGAAGGTCTTTCCGATAGATTGGCCGCAACATTCAAAAAGTTGCGCTCCAGAGGAAAACTCAACGAAAAAGATGTTCGTGATGCAATGCGAGAGGTTCGCATCGCCCTTTTGGAGGCCGATGTCAACTATAAGGTTGCAAAGGATTTCACCAACGCCGTCACCGAAAGGTGCATAGGTGAAAAGGTTATGGATAGCCTCACCGCCCCTCAGATGGTAATTAAGATTGTGCGCGATGAGCTCACCGCGCTTATGGGCGGCGAAAACGTTCGAATAAACACTGCTTCTAAAATCCCCACTATCATTATGATGTGCGGTCTGCAAGGTTCCGGTAAAACAACACACAGTGGTAAGCTTGCCAAGAAGCTAAAAGCTCAGGGTCATCGCCCCTTGCTCGTGGCCTGCGATATTTATAGGCCGGCCGCCATTGATCAGCTCAAGGTTGTGGGCGAAGCGGTTGGCGTCCCCGTTTATGAGAACGGTACACAGAAACCGGAAAAGACTGCCGTGGAAGCAGTTCGCCGTGCAAGAGACTATGGCAACGATTTTGTGATTCTGGATACAGCCGGTAGGCTTCATATCGATGATGAACTTATGGCTGAGCTTAAGAGGATCACAAAAGCAGTTGAGGTTAACGAAATATTGCTTGTTGTGGATTCGATGATAGGTCAGGATGCCGTGAATATGGCTAAGGCCTTCAACGATCTCCTGCAGATAGATGGAATCATCCTCACCAAATTGGATGGCGATACCCGCGGCGGTGCGGCACTTTCTGCCGTGTCTGTCACCGGAAAGCCTATCAAATTTGTTGGTACAGGCGAAAAGCTGGATGATTTTGATGAGTTCCATCCCGATAGAATGGCATCCAGAATATTGGGAATGGGTGATGTGCTTTCTCTTATCGAAAAGGTGGAAAGCGAAATAGACGAGCAAGAGGCTGAAAGAACGGCCAAAAGGCTTCAGGAAAATAAGTTTGATCTCAATGATCTGCTGGATCAGTTTAAGAGCATTAAGAAAATGGGCTCGGTTAAGAGTCTGCTTTCCATGGTGCCCGGTATGGATAGGCAGATAGCCGATGCCGATATCGATGAACGCCAGCTTTATAGAACCGAAGCCATAATCCTTTCTATGACTCCTAAGGAGCGCAGAAAGCCGGAACTTATCAATTTCTCTCGCAAAAAGAGAATTGCTGCTGGCTCGGGCACATCGCTTGAGGATATAAACAAGCTTCTCCGCCAGTTTGAACAGATGAAGAAGATGTTTAAGCAGATGAATTCTAAAGGCGGCCGACGAATGATGGGCCGCAATATGGGAATGCCGCCCGGCTTCCCGATGTAGTTTAGTTTTTATGGGATATCCCTTAAAATACCAAGAAAAAAGCACAGGAGGTGTGTTGTAATGGCAGTTAAAATCAGACTGCGCCGTATGGGCGCAAAGAGGCATCCTTTCTATCGTGTTGTTGTTGCTGATTCCAGATTCCCCAGAAACGGTCGTTTCATCGAGGAAATCGGTTACTTCGATCCCAACGTTGAACCCGCTAATGTGAAGATCGATGCCGATAAGGCTAAGGAGTGGATCGCAAACGGCGCTCAGCCCACCGATACCGTTAAGGCTCTGCTCAAGAAGAACGGTGTTCTTTAATCCACAATCAACATAAGGAGGATAATCTAATGACCGATTTGTTGATTACAATGGCTCAGGGCTTGGTAGACCAGCCTGATATGGTTAGTGTTACTGTTGATGAGCCCGATGAAGAAGGTAAGATCGTTTACCATCTCCATGTAGCAGAAGGCGATATGGGTCGTGTTATAGGCAAGCAGGGAAGAACTGCAAAGGCTATTCGCACCGTTATGCGCACTGCAGCCAATCGTGAAGGTAAAAAAGTTGCTGTGGAGATCGATTGATTCCACAGCAACCATTTTCCCAAAAATCATAGCCAACCTCGGAGCTTTTTAATTTAAGCGTGGGGCTGGCTTTGTTTACATAATATAAAGGAAAGTGCTTATGCTGAAGCAATTTATTGATACAGGACGTATTGTGGGCACCCACGGCATCAGGGGTGAAATGCGCCTCGAAGTCTGGGCAGATAGCCCCCAATTCTTAAGCGGAATAAAGCAGCTATATTTGTCTGATAAGGGCGAGAACGCTTTTTCTGTTGTTGCCGCAAGGCCTCATAAGAATATCTGCATACTTAAAGTTAAGGGCGTGGATACTATCGAGGAAGCCGAGAAATACCGTGGCAAAGTGGTTTACATAAACCGCGCAGATAAACGATTGGAAAAAGGCCGATATTATATTCAGGATCTAATCGGCTGCCGCGTTTTTGATGAGAATAGCGGAAGGGAATACGGCATCATCAGTGAAGTTTCTCAAACCGGTGCCAATGATGTGTGGCACATAAAAAGTGGAGAAAAGGAATATCTTATTCCCGTGATACCTCAAGTAGTGAAATCGGTGAACGTGGAAGAAGAGATTGTTAAAATCACACCGCTTAGGGGGATTTTTGAAGATGAAGATTGATATTCTCACTATTTTCCCCGAAATGTGCAGCACCGTGATGGGCGAAAGCATCATCGGCAGGGCGCAAGCAGCAGGCAAGGTGGAGATCAACATCTCCAACATCCGTGATTACACTAAGGACAAGCACAACCGAACTGACGATGAGCCCTATGGCGGCGGTATGGGTATGGTGATGACTGCTCAGCACATTTACGACTGCTTCAAAAGCCTATATGACAGCGATGAGGATCGCCCTCATCTTATCTATATGTCTCCCAAAGGGCAGACTTTTACCCAGCAGAAGGCTATTGACCTGTTGCAGTATGATAGAATAGCTCTGCTTTGCGGCCACTATGAGGGTGTAGATCAGCGCGTGCTGGATGAAATTGTGGATGAAGAGATATCCATAGGAGATTTTGTTGTAACGGGCGGTGAATTGCCTGCGATGCTGGTGGCCGATGCGGTTTGCAGAATGTTGCCGGGTGTGCTTTCGGATGATGCATGTTTCAGCGAAGAAAGCCATTATGCAGGCCTTCTGGAATATCCGCAGTATACTCGCCCTGCCGTGTGGAATGGCAGAGAGGTGCCGCCGGTTCTTCTCTCGGGGCATCATAAAAATATCGAGGCCTGGAGAAGGCAACAATCGGAAGAGATCACGGCCAAACTTCGCCCCGATATGATGGAAAAATATCGTGAAAATCATAAAAATAAGTAATGGATTATATTTCCGAAATGCCCAAAAAAGAGCGCTATATTTAAGCAAATTGCATAAATAAGAGCTAAAGAAAATGGCACATTTTGACGATTAGGTAAAATTTTTGGAATGTTCCAAAGTTTGATTGACGATTTTTAACTTTATGGTATAATATACTTATTAGAAAACCAAAGTGTGATATACGTGCAACCTATTGCAATAACTGAGGAGAGGTTAAGATGTTTATAAAAGACGTTATGGTACAGAATCAGGTTGGTCTTCACGCAAGGCCTGCCACTTTCTTTATTCAGAAAGCCAATGAATTTAAATCTTCTATCTGGGTTGAAAAAGAAGAGCGCAGAGTAAACGCTAAGAGCCTTCTCGGTGTGCTTTCCCTTGGTATCATCGGTGGTACAACCATTAAGATCATTGCCGACGGTATCGACGAACAGGAAGCTGTGGAAGGTTTGGTAAACCTGGTGCAGTCGGGTTTTGCCGAATAATATAACATAGTTCATAGCGCAGAAGCCTTTTCTGCGCTATTATTTTTGTGTGAAGGAGAATTGAGAAGGAGGGGATTACTTGCGAGATATCTTCGTTTTCAAAAGAGTTGAGAAGAAGTATAGAATCAATAAGGCAAAGAAAGCAGAATTGCTCGGCCTTATAAGCTCGCGCCTGGTTCCCGATGCCCATGGTGTAAGCACCGTGTGCAGCCTTTATCTGGACACACCCGATCACCTGCTTATTCGTAATTCGATTGATGCTAAAACTTATAAAGAAAAACTTAGGCTTAGGTGCTATAACGTGCCGGGATTGGATAGCAAAGTCTTTTTAGAGATCAAAAAGAAGTTCAAAAAGGTTGTTTATAAGCGCCGCGAGGCTATGGAATTATCCGATGCCTATGAATATATTACCCACGGAATGAAGCCCTTTGATTCCCAAATAATGCGTGAAATAGATTACACAATGAAGCGCTACGGCTTTCCGCAGCCTTCAATGCTTGTGGCCTACGAGCGCGAGGCTTTTTTTGCGCCGGAATATAGTCATTTAAGAATCACCTTCGATTCCAATATCCGCTTCAGGGAAGAGAATCTGCGGCTGGAAAACGGCAACTACGGAACATGTATTTTGCCCGAAGATGAGCTTATTCTGGAAATAAAGACCGATGCTTCGATGCCTTTGTGGCTTTCCGAAGCACTTGATAAATGCGGGATCTATCCTTCATCCTTTTCTAAATATGGAACAGCATATAGATCCACGCTGATTAAAGATTAAACGGGGGAGAAAAAATGGATATTTTTAACACTATTATCAATGGCGAATTCACAGTTGTCAGCTATATCTGCTGCCTTGGTGCCGCTTTGCTTTGCGGTGTTATCATTGCTGTTGCCGCTTCCTTTAAGGTTCGCGCCACCAAGAGCTTTATCGTTTCCTTGGTGCTGCTTCCCATGATCGTGCAAACAGTTATCACCATGGTTAATGGCAATATCGGCACAGGTGTTGCCGTGATGGGCGCTTTTTCTCTTGTGCGCTTTCGTTCCGTGCCCGGCAAGGCAAGGGATATTGCAGTGATCTTTTTGGCCATGACTGCAGGTCTTGCCTGCGCCACGGGCTATATTGCTATTGCAATTCTTTTCTCTCTTGTGATTTCTGTGGCAATGGCGGCCCTTTCCTCTATTTCCTTTAGCACGGATAAGACATTGGATCTGCGCATCACAGTTCCCGAATCCCTTAATTTTATGAATGAATTCGATGATCTTTTTAATAAATACACTAAGAAGCATCGTCTTTACAAAACAAAAACAACCAATATGGGCAGTCTTTACAAATTGCAGTACACCATCCAGATGAAGAACGTGGCCGATATGCAAAAGTTTATCGATGAGCTGCGTTGCCGCAACGGCAACCTCGAAATTTCCCTGGCGGAAGTCATGGGCGGCATGGACGAACTGTAATCAAGGAGATTTAGTATGAAGCGACTGATTTTGCTTCTACTGATGATGACATTGCTGACCGGCTGCACCGCGCTGGCCAGCGAATATGATTTCACATTCTCCAACCGGGAGCTCAGCGGCTCCTGGGAGCAGAAAGCCGCCGTGACCATCACCGGTCATGGGAATACCTGCACGATTTCCGGCAAAGGCGCCAAGCTGGACGGCACGACGCTGACCATCTCCGACGAAGGTGTGTATGTCCTGTCCGGATCGTTCAACGGACGCATCCTGATCGCTGCCGGTGACAGGGACAAAGTGCAGCTCGTCCTGAACAACGCGACCATCGCATCCCCTGCCGGACCCGCCCTCCAGGCAGAAAGCGCGGACAAGGTCTTCATCACCGCAGCGGCGGGCACGCAGAATCACCTCTCCGACAGCACTGCCGATGTTGCCGACACCACCGCCGACGCAGTCATCTTTTCCCGAGCCGACCTGTGCCTGAACGGTGCGGGCAGCCTCACCATCCAAGGCAATCGCAAGCACGGCGTTGTCAGCAAGGATGACCTGGTTATCGCAGGCACCACGCTGACGGTTACTGCCGCATCCACCGCCCTGGAGGGCAAGGACTGTATCCTGATGACCGACTCCACCGCAACTGTCACCGCAGGCAAGAACGGTCTGCGCTCCGACAATGCGGAGGACGCCTTCCGCGGGTTCATCTACATTGCCGACAGCACGCTGACCATCACCGCAGGCACCGACGGTATCCAGGCCGAGACACTCCTGCGTACAGACAACGCAGTTTTGACCATCCTGACCGGCGAGGGCAGCGGCGAAATCACTACCTCCGCCGGGAATGACTGGGGCATGTGGGGCGGACGCGGCGGCCGGAGCCGTACAACCACCGAATCCACAGGATCCTGGAAGGCCCTCAAGGCCGGCAATGCCATTGAGATCAACGGGGGCACGTACATCATTGATTCCCAGGATGACTGCCTCCATTCCAACGGCAATCTTTCCATCACCGGCGGCAGCTTCAGCCTGAAAAGCGGCGATGACGGCATCCATGCGGATAATGAGCTGCTCATTTCCGGCGGCGACATCGTCATTCACCAGAGCTACGAAGGCATCGAAGCCAGCAAGCTCACCATCACCGGCGGGCAGATTGACGTCACCGCCTCCGATGACGGTCTGAACGCTGCCGGCGGCGCGGATGGCTCCGCTACCGCTGATCGCCGGGGACGCGGTATGTTCTCCAATGACGTGGGTGAGATCGTTATATCCGGCGGATACATTCACATCAATGCCAGGGGCGACGGCATCGACTCCAACAACACGATCCTCGTATCCGGCGGCGTGACGCTGGTGTCTGGCTCCCCCAGCGGAGGCAACGCGGCCTTCGATTATGACGTCGAGGCAACGGTCACCGGCGGTGTACTGATCGCTACCGGCGGGAGCGGCATGGCACAAAGCTTCACCGCAGCGGAAAACCAAGGCTGCATGCTCTTTGGCCTGAACGGCGGGCCAGCCGGACGCAGCCTGGCCATCGTGGACGCCAGCAACCGCATCGTTGCAGCGTACACACCTGAAAACAGCTACTCCGCTGTGGTGGTGACTGCTCCCGAATTACAGGTGGGTAACACCTACAGCGTGGTGATCGACGCTGTCATCGAAGGCGCTGATGACCACGGCTTCGTGACAGACGCGTCCTATACCGGCGGTACCGTGCTGGGCACAATCGAGATGACCACGGCGCTCCAGGGCGGCAGCGGCCACAGCATGGGCGGTGGTCCTGGCGGCCCCGGCGGCGGCAGAAGGCCCGGCTGGTAAACACGATTTAAC
>JAZRGE010000042.1:0-5590 GCA_045644025.1 Acutalibacteraceae bacterium
AGGTGGCTCTGGGGTTGTTTCCGCCCGCGCCGTTGATCAGAATGTCAACCTTGCCGAGCTTTGCGTGGATCTCCTCGCGAGCGGCGAGAATGCTATCCTTTTCCAGACAGTTGACAGCCAATGCGAGCGCATTCTCACCAAGTGTGATGAGCAGCTCCGCCACCAGCGGCTCAACCGCCGCAACCTGCAAAGAGCAGGAAGCGGCCGCAAGGCCTACATTCTGCCCTATGAAAAGGTGCTGGCCATAGAAGAAAACCGCTACGAAGAGCCGCGGCAGAGCGAATACGACACCTTAATTGAAAACAACTGATAAGAGCAAGACCTGAGAAATCAGGTCTTGTTTTTTGTTTATTTTCGGCTTTTTGGGGCAAGATAACTGCATAAAACTATAAGGCGGAATTATTTTGAATATACCATTTTTTTCGCAGGAAAACGGCGGCCCCGAATATCACCCCCAAAAAGATCCGCTCTATCCTATGGATATAAGCAGCCAAAACATAAAGGAGCTATTTGGCAAAAGCGACGATTTTCATCTCCACAAAGTTTTCGTGGGCGGCCATAAAAGCCATATTGTTTATCTCTGTTTTCTGGATGGTGTGGTCTCGGCCAACGATATAAGCAAGATGGTGCTGGAGCCCCTTTCCGATCCATTTCGCTTCGGCAGATTCAAATGCGACGAAGAGCTTTACAGGCAGATGCTCACCGGCACCGTTTATTCCAGCTCCCTAAAGGAGTGCACCAACACCGACGATCTGGTGAGCCTTATTGCCAACGGCTTTTGCGCCGTGATATTTGATAATCTTAAAAAAGCAGTCTGCTTTGAGGCCAAGACCAACGACCGCCGACACACATCGACCCCCACCATAGAGAAATCTGTGCGCGGGGCCAAGGACGCTTTTATCGAAACTATGCGCGCCAACACTTCGCTTGTGCGCCGCAAGATCCGCAATCCGAAACTGATGGTGCAAGAGATGGTGATCGGCCGCCAGACTGCCACCAACGTTTCTGTGGTGTATATTAAAGGGCTCACCAATCCTGAGCTGGTGGAAGAGCTGAAGAAGCGGCTGGAGAATATGGACACGCAGGGAATCCTGGGGCCTGCTCATCTGGAAGAATATATCTGCGATAATCCCTACACCCCCTTCCCGCAGGTGATAACCACCGAGCGCGCCGATAAATTCTGCATGAATCTGCTGGATGGTCGAGCCGGCCTTTTTATCGACGGGCTGCCCTTTGGATATATGGTGCCGGGCACCTTTTCTCAGTTTTTGAAGGTGCCGGAAGACCACGCCAATCATTGGACTATTTCTTCTTTTATGACCTATCTGCGCTATTTTGCGCTGATACTTGCTCTGTTTCTTCCTGCTTTTTACGTGGCGGTTTCGGTCTATCATCAGGAAATGCTGCCTACCAAGCTGATGCTTTCTATAATAGAAAGCAAACAAAACGTTCCTTTTTCCACCGTGTTGGAGGTCTTTGGCATATTGGTGGCCTTTGAATTATTGCAGGAGGCAGGTCTGCGGCTACCCACACCCGTGGGCGAGACCATAGGAATTATAGGCGCCCTTATCGTGGGGCAATCGGCGGTGGAAGCAAGGGTAGTCTCCCCGATAGTGATAATAGTTGTGGCCACGGCAGGCATTGCAGGCTACACCATCCCCAGCCAAGAGCTTTCCTATGCCGTGCGGCTCTTCCGTTTTCTTAATCTTATAATTGCCTCTTTTCTCGGGCTGTTCGGGCTGGCGGTTGGGGTCACACTCTTTGTTTATATGCTGTGCTCCTTAGAAAGCTTTGGAGTGAATTATATGACTCCGTTTGCCGGCCGCTACGTGGATAGTGCAAGGGGTATATTCCGTATCCCGTTCTTTATGGATAAATTCAGGGATAAGGCACTCCATCCCCAAAACCGACGTAATCAAAAATAGGGGGAGAGAAATGAAGATTATTAAGCTGACTTTGCTGGTCTGCGGCCTTATTTCACTTTGCGGCTGCAGGCAAAACCGACTTTTTGCCAACTATCGCGAACTGGATCACACCGAACTGATACAGACTATAGGTCTGGACAAATCCGAAGGCGAAGCCCACGTAACCGTGGCCACGGGAGTGAGCGAAAACGGTGCCTTCACCATTTTCACGGGCAAGGCGGCCACTATCTCCAAGGCTCTGGCCGAAATACACACCTTCCCCACCAAGAAATTTCTTTTCTTAGGCCACACCCACAACATCCTTATCGGCTCGGATATGTTGCTCGATATGCTGGAATGTCTGGATTTTCTTGAGCGAAGCGTGGATATGAGGCTGGACACACCCTTCTTTGTGGTGCGCGGGTGCACCGCCAAGGAAATGATGCGGCAGGCCAAGGTGGGAGATGCGGGTGTGACCGAACTTCTGCAGCCGCTTACCGATGAATCAAGCCTTGGCTCGGATAATCACGTTTTTACCACCAAGGAGATCATCTCGGTGCTCACAGCCGAGGGCTACGCCTTGGCTTATGCTGTGCAGCTCACCACCGATCAAGACAAAATATCGGAGGGTGAGGCCAATATTATTCCTGCAGGCTACGCCGTGATAAAGGATGGCGGCGTGATCGGATATATCGACTACGAAGATTGCCTTGGGGTGAATCTGCTTATAAACCGTGCGGTAAACGGTATCATTCCGCTGAGCGACGGCAAAGGCGGCTTTGTTTCGGTGAGCCTTGCCACTTCGGGATCCAAGGTGAAGGGCAATTTTGAAGGCGATGATCTCAAAAACATTCAGATAGATATAAATATCTCGGCCAACATCGAGCAGGTGCAAAACGATCTGGATATTGCCGACCCATCGGTGATAGAGATGCTGGAAAAAGAGCTTTCGCAGACTATCAATGAATACTGCACCACGGCGCTTAAGGCATCCCGAGAGATGCAGACTGATTTTCTGGGGCTGGGCAAGCGTGTGAGTGTGGCCGATCCGCTGAAATTCGAAAAGGCTGTGGATGATTGGAACAAGGCGTTCCCCCAAATGCCCGTGGAAATAAAAATAGATGCGCTTATAGAGCGCACCTATGATATTCTGAAACCTAAGGGGTGATAATATGCGGCCTGTTAAGAACCGCGGCAAAGATGTGATCACGGCAACCCAACTGGCTATACTTTCCTTCACGGGGCTGTTTTCCCCCCTTATCTGGCTGCTGCCTCACACCGCATCCCACATAGCAGGCTCGGCCTCGGTCTTTTCCCCCCTTATAGCCATCCTGCCCTTGGGTGTGCTGGCTTTTATTATATTTTCTCTTATAAAAAACCGCCAACGGGGCGAAGGCCTGGCCGATATTATTATCCGCTGCACGGGCAACACGGCAGGCAGAATAATTTGCTTTTTATATCTTTTGTGGTTTATCTTCTATGCCGCTGTATCCCTTCGAAGCAGCAGCGAACGCTTTCTTTCCACCATTTTCCCCGGCGGCTCTCTTTGGGTGTTTATGCCCATCACCCTGCTCTTGGCGGTGATCGGTGCGCTGGGAAAGGTGCGCTCATTGGCAGGGGCTGCCCAGATATTCTTCAGGGTGATCGTGTTGGCACTTCTCGGCATATTCCTTTTCACCCTGCCCTCGGTGAGCCGCTATAATCTTCTGCCCTACACTTATAAGGATATTCCTGCCGCGGCCCTGGGCGGCCTTGCCGTGGCCAACGCCATAAGCCCTGCCATATATATTCTCTTTCTTCTCACAAAAGTGGAAAAAGAAAAATTAAGCAAAAAGACTCCCCTGCTTCTCACTTTTCTTATGCTGCTTATTTCCCTTTTAATGTTTATCACCATAATTGGCAACTTCGGTGAACAATTCACAGCCACAATGCAGAACCCCTTCTTCACAATGATACGCAACATCAGCATTTTCGACGTGGTGGAGCGGGTGGAAGCCGTGGTGGTGGCAATGTGGGTGCTAACCGATTTTATATTCCTTTCGGTGCTGCTTTTATGCTCCAAAACTTTGGTGGGCACGCTCCTGCCAAAAAAGCAAAAGGTGTGGCCCGTGCTGCTTTTGGCGGCAACAATATTCACCCTTGCAATGCTTTTGGAAAGCAACGCTTTCTCCTTTGCCAGGATATCCCAGATAATATGCCCCGCCGTGAACGCCGCCTTTGCTTTTCTGCTTCCGATCACTATATGGATATGGGGAAAATTGCGCAAAAAGATATGATTATTTTGTTGACAAAAACTCCTGCTTTTGGTATAAAGAAAGCAAGGGAATAAGTTCCCCTAATTCCTTTGGAAAGGAGCATGAATATGGGCGCTTTAGAGCTGCATAAGGTTCAATTCGAAAAGTTCCTTGAGGCTGTTGATCAGTGCAAGGGCGATGTCTGGCTTATTACCGACGAAGGCGATAAACTGAACCTTAAGAGCAGGCTTTGCCAGCTTATCGGTATTTCGCAGATCATCCAGGGCGGAATGGTGAAGGAAGCCAAGATCGTTTGCGATAATCCCGAAGACGACAGCCTCTTGTTCAGGTTCAATCTTTACGGAGATAAGGTCCTGGAAGAGAACAAGTAAGGCAAAAAGCCACAACAAAAATTAAGCCGAGTGGAAATCCACTCGGCTTTTTATTTTCTCCTTATTTTATATTGGAACCCCATTTGGTGTGCTTCTGCACCAATTTTTGCAATCCCAACTTTTCAAGGCAAAGATAAAGGGGGATTCCAAGGCCGTAGCAGCTTATTATCTGGCCTGCGGCAACCTGAGCGGCAATTATCCAGAAGCCCACGCCGCCCTCCATAAAGAAGGTGACCTCCAAGCCAACAATTATAGCGTTCACAACAACGGCAGGCAGAGGCAACAGCACGGGAATACCCTTCACCTTAAATTTGCGAAGCCAGCGGCCGAGAACAGCCGCAATAAGTGTGGCGGCGCTGCCGAAGATAACGTCCAGCACCATCATGGGGCTGAAGAAATTGCTTATCACACAGCCGAGAGTGAGGCCCGCCACAGCCGAAGGGAAAAATGCAGGCAGAATGCACAACGCTTCCGATAAGCGGCACTGCACGCCGCCGTAGGCAATATTAAAAAAAGCCGAAAAAATGGTGAGTATCACATAGAATGCGGCTGTGAGACCACCTAAAATAATATGAAACGTTAAATCTTTTCTATCCTTCTTCATTTTATCACCTTATTTATACTTCTGAGACTGCTCAACGGCCATTCTATCGCATCTCTCGTTTTCGGGGAAACCTGCATGACCCTTTATCCATTGGAACTTCACCTTGTGCACCTTTGTGAGCTCCAGAAGCTGCTCCCAAAGATCGGCATTAAGGGCGGGTTTTTTATCTGCCTTTTTCCAGCCTCTCTTTTTCCAGCCTTCAGCCCAGCCGAGCGAAAGCGCATCTATAACATATTTTGAATCCGAGCAAAGGGTAACTTCGCAAGGCTCCTTGAGCTTTGCAAGTGCCTCAATAACCGCTGTCAGCTCCATTCTGTTGTTTGTGGTTTCGCGCTCTCCGCCAGAAAGCTCTTTTTCAATTCCGTTGTAAACAAGAATAGCCCCCCATCCGCCAACTCCGGGATTTCCTCGGCACGCGCCGTCTGTATATATTTCCACGTGTTTCATATTTTCCCC
>JAZRGE010000043.1:0-13046 GCA_045644025.1 Acutalibacteraceae bacterium
TATACCCGAGGGATATAAGCCTTCCCTGGAATTATATGATACTCAAAAGGCTATCTCTTTAATTAAAAGGGTTTTTGAAGATATGCTCAGCGGTGAATTGCACCTTCGCCGTGTTTCCGCTCCCTTGCTTGTCACAGGGGATAGCGGCCTTAACGATAATCTGAACGGCACCGAGCGCCCCGTGGAATTTGATATTCCCTATGCCGCCACCAATGCCCAGATAGTTCATTCCCTTGCTAAATGGAAGCGCCAGGCTTTGGCTCAGTATGGCTTCGAGCCCGACACAGGCCTTTACACCGATATGAACGCTATCCGCCGTGATGAAGAGCTGGATAATATCCATTCTATTTATGTGGACCAGTGGGATTGGGAAAAGGTTATGGCCGATGGCCAGCGCAATTCCGAATATCTTAAGCAGACTGTGCGCGATATTGTGAAGGCCATCTGCCTCACTCAGCAGACCCTTATGAACGTGTACAACGTGCTGGAATATCCCATCAATCCCGATGTGAAGTTTATCACGTCTCAGGAGCTTTTGGATATGTATCCCGATCTTTCGGCTAAGGAAAGAGAGAACGAGATCGTGCGAGAGCACGGCACCGTGTTTCTTATGCAGATAGGCGGAGATCTTTCCAACGGCAAGCCCCACGATGGCCGCGCCCCGGATTACGACGATTGGTCGCTCAACGGCGATCTGCTTCTTTGGAACAACGTGCTGGGTGAGGCCTTCGAGATCTCTTCTATGGGTATTCGCGTGGATGCCGAGGCTATGCAAAGGCAGCTGGCTTTGCGCGGCCGCGATAATTGGGCCAATCTGCCCTTCCACAAGCAGCTTATCGAAGGCAAACTGCCTCAGACAATAGGCGGCGGTATCGGCCAGTCCAGGTTGTGTATGCTGTTGCTTAATAAGGCCCATATCGGTGAGGTGCAGGTTTCTATTTGGGATGAAGCCACAAAGGATATTTGTGCCAACTTTGGCGTTCCTTTGCTTTAATTTTGCCACTATTTGGCCCAACAAATCGGCGAATAAAAATGATAAAATTATATCCGGAGAGCGAAAAGCTTTCCGGATATTTTTTTGGAGTTGATAAAATGAAAAGACCATTAAAGATACTATCGGTAGTTCTATGCTTTATGTTGGCGTTGCTCATATTGCCCGCTGGGAACATCAATGCCGATGCTGCATCTATCGGCCGCACGGCAGGTGTTATTGCCGTATCCAGCGGAGGATTAAACGTGCGTTCTTCACCCACAACCGCTTCTTCCGTGAAAAAGGTGATGCTTAAGGGCGAATATATCACCCTTATCTCCAAGGAAGGAAATTGGTGGTACGTGCAGTATTCCGCCGATGGCTACGGTTATTGCAGTGCCGATTATATCGCTCAGCAAAGCGGCAGCTACGAAGCCTACGTGGCCACAAGTTCGGGCAGATTGAACGTCCGCAGCGGCCCATCCACGGGCTATTCGGCGAAGGCTACCCTTGCCAAGGGCAGCAAGGTGGTTGTGCTTTCCCAAAGCGGAGATTTCTATAAGGTGCTATATAACGGTAGATATGTAGGCTGGGCCAGCAAAAAATATATAAAGGCGAAAGAGAATCAAGGAGCCAATGCAATTGCCTTGAGTGTACCTAAGTATTATCAATACGATAGCCGATGGGCATCGGTGGAAGTGGGAGATTCGGGCCGAAATATTGGAGATATCGGCTGCACACTTACTTGCCTTGCAATGACAGAAAGCTATCGCACAGGCACCACAATCACACCTAAGCAAATGGAATCTCAGCTTAGATTTACATCGGGCGGAGCTCTTTATTGGCCGTCTAATTACGTGCTTTATTCGGGATCGGACCCATACACCCAGATTCTTACCGCCCTTAAAAGCGGCAAGCCTGTGATCTATGGCGGCAGAACATCTTCGGGGGCTACCCATTGGGTGGTTATCACCGGATTCAAGGGCGGAGATGCTGTTCCTGCCAATTTCACAATCCACGATCCTGCTACTTCTAAAAACACCATTCTTTCTCAGCACACAGCCAAATATCCCAATTTGATCCGCATAGCATATGCTAAATAACAAAAGCCTCCCTGATAGCAGGGAGGCTTTTGTTTAATGCTTAATAGGTATCCAGATAATCGCTTATCAAGAAGCCAAGATAGGCATCTTCGGGTATCCTAAAAACAGCCACGTGGTTATCATATTCGTTTACTCCTGATTTCTTATCTTCCTTGATAAGCTCAGAGTAATGTATAATTGCAAGGCGTTCGTTGGCTTTGGGATATGTCCCTTTCGCAGATTCCAATACTTCTATCAGTCGGGAAAGGGATTCAGCACGTGTTACGCTATATTGCTCAATTCTGTTCATGCGAGTTCCGTTATAAAGCTCAACGTATATCTGGTTGTAGTATTTATCGTCTGAGTTGTATTTTTCCAAATCAATTTCATTTACGGCATCCAGCAGAGCCTGCTGGGCGTTCTGCTTTTCCTGATCTGCAGCGATAAATTCCATCACGACATTATATGCCTTGGGGGTGAAGGTGCTGATAGGCAGGGTAACACTCACTTTCTTGCCATCCATCGTGATTTCTCCGTCCAGTGTGGCGGAAATCATGCCGAACTTTCTCGCACCCGCCGCATCGTTTATTTCCACTTCGCCGGTGTGTGTCTTGGAGATTAATTGCTGCCATATATTGAAATCCATAGCATTCACGTCTTCAATGTAGGCGGTTATAATATCATCGTAGGGTATGGAGCGATCTTCACCATAGAAGGGGAAATTAAAGTGCATATGCTTATTATGCATTTTTGCTGCTATCTTCTCCGCATCAAAGATAGCACGGTAACTTTGATGGTTGTACAGTTTATCGGTAAGTACGCGATAGGTTGCATGCGTCATACTGATGTTCCTGTAGCGATAAACACCGTTGGACTTAAAGCCTATCTTCAGGTGAACTTCCCCGGAAAACATAGTGTTGTTGGTTTCGTAATAAGTGCGGGTTTCTGCATATTCTTCGGCAAGCAGCTGCTCAATCTCGTCGTCGGATATGGCTATCTTTTCTGTTGCGGTGCTAAAATACGGGTTGTTGTAGCTTGTTTCGTCTATATCGTACAGTCTCACTTCTTCCACGTTCTCGGCGGTGGGGGTGTAGCTGTATTCTGCACGATATATTAAATGAGCAGAGCCGATCACAACCACGTTGATCGCAGCCACGATCAACAGCCCCGGAATAGCCTTCACCAGATTTTTCACTTTCTTGGTGGCGATAAGTTCATAGACGAAATAGGCGGCTATAGCTACAACATAAAGCACCAGCACGGTAAACCAATCCGAAAAGCGCGTTTTGTTATTATATGCTGCAGAATTTATATAATCGGTTGCCAGATAGATAGGGAACAGGCAGGCAACAAGGCAGACCACAATTCGAATGATCGATTGCATATGGCGGCTCGTGGTGCTGTTTCCCGCCGATTCGCTTTTTCTGCGGGCAAATAGCCACATGCCAAGCGCGTAGTAGATTGCAGCAAGAGCAGCGGTGTAGCAGATAGAAGTGTACGAGGTTATCGTTTCGATAAATCGGCCAAATCCAAAAACAGCGCCTGCTACAATGTTGTAGTAGGGAGAAAAAACAGTGTTTTCAATATTAAAGATAATAAGTGGGGAGTTTGTGGCCATGTTGGCAAAGAATATTATAAACAGGCGCGGAAGGAACAATATGAGCGATGCGAGAACCACATTGCTGAAATATGTGCCCGTGAGGCTCATCGCAATATTTCCTGCAGCCAGCACAAGAAGCACGGCGGCCAGCAGACTGAGCATAATGGGAAGTGCCGAGTTCCAAGCAATGACGTATTGATCGGGAATAAAGGCAAAACATAATGCTGAGATTGCTAAAGGTACGATTGCGGCTATGGCCGACCACGTGAGATTAACCAGCGAGAAGGTGTTGTAGATGCAGGGCCTTGTGAAAGGGGCAGAGTGCCAGAAATCGCTGGAATTTCTCTTGTTCAGGAATCCAAAAAGATTAAGGCATAGCAGGGGAGTGAGCGTGAAAGGAATTAAGAGCATATATGGATTTAGTTCCAAAAAATCCATATGTACCACTGTGTGGGGGGCTGAGTAGGAAATGAGGTAATAGTTGGGGCGGGTGCTGTAGGAAATAAACACCAACAAACTTGCCACTGTGAGCAGAACGGTGAATAATCCGCCTATTACAGATGTGCGGCGGAGAGATTCCAGATAAAGCTTGCGATCGAATATTTTGTTTTTCATCTTTATCCCTCCAATATTTCCTTAAATGAATATCCCAGAGCTTCCATTTCCCAGGTGAAGACTTCTTCCAGCGAGAGGGGGAGCACATCCAGAATAATGGGGCACATGGCAGAAAGTTTCTGCTTGGTCTCATCCTTGTTGCCGCGCACGATAAAGTTGGAAACGCTGCCCTTTTTGGTGAAGGTGAGAATATCTATGCCATCGAAGCGGCTCTTATCGTATTCGTCCGAGAAGGCTATCTGCACCTTGAAAAGGGATGTTTTAAGATTCTGCACGTCGCTTTCCAGCACAAGCCCACCTTTATGGAGCAGAGCCAGCTGATCGCAGGTGTCCTCCAATTCGCGGAGTGAGTGGGAAGTTATCACAGCGGTTGCCTTGCGATCCATCACGTCTTCGCAGATGATCTTCTTCACAAGATTTCTCATAATGGGGTCGAGCCCGTCAAATGTCTCATCAAAAAAGATATACTGCGGCTTGGCCGAAAGGGAAAGAATGGTGGCCGCTTGGCGCTTCATACCCTTGGAGAATGTGGCAATATTTTTCTTTGGATCCAAGCCGAAGGCGGCGGTGAGCTCCTTAAAGCGAGCCGTGTCGAAATCACGGTAGATGCTCTTATAAAGAGAGGCCATTCTGTTCATAGAAGCGCCTTGCAGGAAGTAAAGCTCATCGGGCACAAGTATGATTCGGCTTTTTGCTTCGGAATTTTCGTAGATGGGTTTGTCGTCCAGCAAAGCAGAGCCGCTGTCGGGGCGGTAAACACCGCTTATCACCCTTAAAAAGGTGGATTTACCTGCACCGTTGGAGCCCACCATTCCGTAGATACATCCATCGGGTATGCTGCAGGAAAGGGAATCAATAGCGGTGAAATCATCAAACTTTTTAGTGAGATTTTTTGTTGTGATCATATTTTATCTCCTCTCATCGAAAATCTTTTCCACAACAGAAATTATTTCGGCTTTTGAAAGACCTGCCAGCTTCAGCTGAGCCAGCGTAGTCTCCAATTCGCCAAGCTGTTTGCGGCTGTATTCTCCAAGCAGAACCACGGCGTTTTCGGCAACAAAGCAGCCTTTGCCGGGCACGGAGAATATGATTTTGCGCGAGTCAAGATCGGAGTAGGCCTTTTGAATTGTGTTTGGGTTGACCGAAAGCTCCACGGAAAGATTCCTAACAGAGGGCAACTGACTGCCCGGTGCAAGGATACCTGTGAGAATGTATTTCTCGATCTGGTCTATAAGCTGTTCATAGACGGGGCACCGGGACATAGGGTCAATGGTAAACATCAATTCACTCCTTTCATAACTGTATTAGTACGAGTAGTACAGTTGAAATATAACACACAAATTTCTCCTTGTCAATAGTTGGAAATAAAAAAGCCGAAAGTTTTTCTTTCGGCTTTTTGTTAGCAGGAGTGGAGTATGGCGGCCATCACGGTTATGTCGTCGGCGTGGCCGTCGTCTCGCCGACGCGCCGCCCCGTCGGCAATTTTGTTGGCAAGAGCTGCAGCAGATCCATCGCCCCAACGCTCCAACTCTGCGCATATCCAATCGGTGCCCTGTGTGGCTGCACCATCCGACATCATAAGCACAATATCTCCATCATCCAGCTGAATGGCGGCGTGATCAAATGAAATATCGCGCAGAATTCCTGCCGGCAGAGAACGGCTTTCGGCTTTGCCTGTGCGACCCTTTTTTCGCACAAGCGTGGGGGCTGCACCGGCTTTATGCATATCCACTGTGCCATCAAATAAATCGATAGACGTGATATCTGCGGTGGCCATAGATTCATCGCTGGAGCGGAAGAGCATGGCGCTGTTGCTGATCTTCAGAGAGCAATCGGCGCTGAAACCCGAGCCGATCATGCGTGAAAGAAGCCCCGAAAGCAGCGCGCCGTCTACAGCGGCTCTGCCGCCCGAACCCATACCGTCGGATAGCACCATATAAAGCCTTCCTTTAGAATCAAAAAAGTGATTGGCCGAATCACCGCACATAGCCGTAGGAGAGCCCTCGGGTATTTGGCATAGCCCCACCTCTGCGGTAAGCGTAGGTTCTTCGTTCACAGTCAGCAGCAGATAATCATCGCCGCGCACTACCTTTGGCGGAGCAAAGTGGCGGCCGCAAACGTCGCCCAGGGTGGCCACAATATCGGCTCTGTTAATATTTTCGCTGATCATGGGTATTTTTATCTCAAAACTCAACCTTCCTTGCTTATCTTTCAGGCAGCCGCATTCTGCCACGGATATGCCTATATCCTCCAGGGCTTCGGCAGCTTGAGCGGCGGTGGAAGTATCGAAGCAATCCTTGTGAGCAAATTCCGTTGAGAGCTCATAGAGCATATCGGATATGCCGCAAAACTGATCGGAGACTATCCCACGTATGCCTTCAAGCCGTTCTTCAGCCTCTATTTTTTTGGAATAATCTGCGTAGTGTGCTTTAAGAGCATCTGCCACCTGAATAGGTCGCAGACATCCCATTTCGTATTTCTCGTTTAATATATCGGGAGAAAATGAGTGGCTTTTGAAGATAGAGCAGGCGTTCACCAGCTTGGAGATCGTAACACTTCGCTTAGTCTCCCAGCATTCCAACCGCAGACAGCAGCCCGAGCAAGCATCTTTCTCCACGGCCGATACAGCCTGCTCAAAGGATGGAGAATTGATCTCCTTAAGCCTGGCCGATACTTCATCAACCGTGTGGGTCACATCATAAATTGCCTGGGCGGCATTGTGAAGTCTGGAGCGTATGGAGTATTGCATTCCCTCCAGAGTGGGAGTGGATGGTGGAGGTGCAAATATGGAAGAAAGCACCACGCATAATCTCTTGGGCAACAGCAGGAAAACAATGCTTCCTGCCGCGGCTTCACCCAAAGCAGGTAAAAGAGATTCAAAATCACCCGAGCCCAGCCAGACCACAGATGTGGAGAGCAACACAGCCACAATGGCGGCGATTCTCGGAAGCGACCAAAAAAGCCCTGCCATAACGCCTGCCAGCGCAAACGTGATGCTGCCTATTGCTTCGCCGCCCGATAGAAGGTAGACTACTGCCGCTGTGGTGCCGGATATCGCACCGCCGCCCGTTTTGCCATAGCGGCCCGCTGCCAAAATAAGGGTGATCGCCAGCAATCTGCCGGGGGAAAGACTATAGATGCTAAAGGAATAAAGCCCCATAAGCACTATATTGAGCAGCACCAGCGCACCTGCAGTTTCGGCTTCGTTTGGGCGATGAAGCCGCTGAGGAATCACTCCGCCGGATTTGGCAACAAAAAACGCGGTGCAGCCTGCAATTATTCCCTCGGCAAAGATAGGCATAGATTGAACAAACGTGGTTGCTGCCGAAACAGCGCCCGTGAGAACGGTGACACCAAGGCACATCACCGCCGACCATATCGGTCTGCCGCTTTTGGGTTCGTATTTATAAAGCAGGTATCTTATAGAAATGATTGCAAAAAGAGCGGCTATATGGCGAAAGAGCATCCCCGAAGGGAAGGAGAGGCACCCAATAGCAGCCCCTATGGTGGCAGATATGTAGTAGGTGGAATCGACTCCTGCGGCAACAGCTATTCCGAACGGATGCATTTGCCCGATGATCTCGGCCCTCGTGGCCAGATATCCGCAAACGGCCGCAGTTATCTGCAGGCAAAAGCTTCGCACGGCGGCGCTTTCCGCTATAGCGGAAAGACTTAATTGCTTGTCCCTTATCCTGTTCATAAACATACTCCCTTTATGCTTTATTCAATATAATTATAGATTTTTTGGGAAGAAGATTATGTCAAAATAAGATGTTGCAAAAAGGGATAAAAAAACGACCTGCCGAAAAGCAGGTCGTAAACTGAATTAAACTTTTATTATTTGGATCACACCTGTGGGGCAGGCTTTGGCGCATTTGCCGCAACCAAGGCATTTGCCTTCGTCTATCTTAGGCAGGTTGTTCACCATTTCAATAGCATTAAAGTTGCATTCCTTCACGCATTTAGTGCAAGCTATGCAGCCGTGGCTGCAAACCGAAGCAACCGCCTTGCCCTTATCCTTATTGGAACATCCCACGGCGGCAATTCTCTTCTTGGTGGGGGAGATAACCGAAATAATACCCTTAGGGCAGGCTGCCGCGCACTTTCCGCAGCCGCTGCATTTGTCGATATTTATGGATGCAACACCGTCTTTAATATCAATGGCACCATAGGCGCACACGGCAGCACAATCGCCGTAGCCCAAGCAGGAAAAACTGCACTTTTCTGTGCCGCCGTAGAACATATTTGCACCGGCACAGCTGGGCACGCCTTTATATTCCAGATCGGAATCCTTATCGCAACCGCCGCAGCCCACGAAGGCAAACTTTCTTTGGCTATCCACTTCAACACCCAATATTTCCGAAAGCTTTGCCGCTGTGGCGGCGCCGCCCGGGGTGCAAAGCCCCGGTTGGGCTTCGCCGTTGGCAATAGCTTCGGCATATGCAGAGCAGCCGCTGAAGCCGCAGGCGCCGCAGTTGGCACCGGGGAGTGCGGCGGCTATTTCTTCGGCCTTTTCATTCTTAGGTACAGCCATTATCACCGATGCAATGGCAAGGCCAACACCTGCCACGGCACCAACAATAGTAACAATACCAACAGCAATTAAGATATCTGTCATAAAGCCTAACCTCCTTATTGGCCTATGCCCGCAAAGCCCAGGAACGCCAGGGAAACAAGGGCGGCGGCAATAAGTGTGATGGGAAGGCCTTGCAGGAATTTGGGAATATTACACCTTTCCAACTTGGAACGTACACCTGCAAATAACACCATAGCCACCATAAAACCAAGGCCTGCGCCCATAGCATTAAAAATAGCTTCTATGAAGGTGTATTCTTTGGTGAAGTGCAGAATAGTGATACCCAGAACGGCGCAGTTGGTGGTGATAAGTGGCAGGTAGATGCCCAATGCCGAATAGATAGGCGGAGCAAATTTTTTAAGTGCTATCTCTACAAGCTGAACCAATGCTGCAATAATGAGAATGAATACGATCGTTTGCAGGTAGTCCAACCCGAAGGGGAGAAGCAGATATGCGTAAATAGGATAGGTGACTACCGTGGCCAGCAGCATAACGAATATAACTGCAATACTCATGCTGACGGCTGTGTTGGTCTTTTTGGAGACACCAAGGAATGGGCAGATGCCAAGAAATTTGGCAAGCACCATATTTTCGGTGAGTATGCCTGCAAGCAGGATAAGAAGAAGCTTACTCATTCTGCAGCCACCTCCTCTGCCTTAGCGCCGCTGCAGCCTTTGCAACCATCGCAGTTGCCACAACCAAGCTTTGTCACCGGTTTGCGCTGCATTTTGGCGGCAAGAACGTTGCTGAGAGCGATAAGCATACCAAATGCAAAGAATCCGCCCGGGGGCAGTATCATTATAAGCATAGGTGTAAATCCTGCTCCGAAAAGCTGAATTCCGAAGATAGAGCCTGCACCCAGAAGTTCGCGCACAATGCTCATTGCCAGAAGCGCGGCTGTGAATCCTACACCCATTCCCAGGCCGTCCACCATAGAGGGCAGCACGCTGTTCTTGCTGGCAAACATTTCGGCTCTGGCTAAAATAATACAGTTTACAACTATAAGGGGAAGATATATTCCCAGACTCTCATCAATAGCGGGCAGAAATGCCTTGAGAAGCAACTGCACGATCGTGACAAAAGTGGCTATTATTGTGATAAAAGCCGGGATACGAACCTTATCGGGAATAAATTTGCGAAGCAGAGAAATGGCGGCGTTGGAACAAATAAGCACAAAGGTGGCCGCGGCACCCATGCCGATAGCGTTGGTGGCCGATGTGCTTACGGCCAGAGTGGGGCAGGTGCCGAGCACAAGCCTGAGCACGGGATTTTCGTCGATTATTCCCTTAAAGAAGATGCCCGAAAGATTGTTCTTGTTTTTCATTAGTTGGAGGCACCCCCTATAATTTGCTTTGCGCAATTGAGCGCAGTGTTCACAGCATCGGCCACAGCACGGGAAGTGATAGTGGCGCCTGTGATAGCCTGTATCTGATTGTCTGCGGGGGAGTTCTTAACAACGCTGATATTCTCGGCCTTGCCCTGGAATTGGCCGTAAAAGGATTCTTCGGCGGCCTTTTGGCCCAGGCCAACGGTTTCGTTGGAAACGTCAATTATTTCCACAGCCTTCACCGTAAGGTCGGGATTCACGCCGACCATAACGGTGATCTCTCCGTTGTAGCCCTTGGCCTTCACGTTCATGATAAGGCCTTTTTCTTCGGCCAGGAAGTAGTCGCATCCCACGTCCACTGTGCCGGGGGTAAATTCCTTGCATTGGAAAATGCGGCTCATAGCCTCTTCTTCCTTAGCTTTTTGAAGTTGAGCAATCCTTTCGGCGGTGAGCATATTCGTTAGTGATAGCACGAGCGATACCGCAAGGCAGATTATTATAAGCGGGATAGCGGGCTTTGCAATGCTTTTTATGGATAATTTCATTTTGCAGCCCTCCATCCGAAAGGTTTGTTGATGGTGAGATTATCGATGTGCGGAACAAGTATGTTCATAACAAGTATGGCAAAAGAGGCGCCTTCGGGAAGATTGCCGAACTGCCTGATGATAATGGTAAATATGCCGCAACCGATGCCGAAAATCACCTTGCCTAATCGAGTCATGGGGCTTGTGACGTAATCGGTGGCCATAAAAACAGCACCAATCACCACACCGCCTGCCATAAGCCACACCAACGGATCGTGCCCGAAGATAAGTGCGCCTATAGCAACAGTGCCCAAGAAGGAAACGGGGATAATAGGGCTTATCACTTTTCTTGCAACAAGGTATAACCCGCCGCAAAGCAACAACATAATGCAGGTCTCGCCGATGCAGCCTCCTCTAAGGCCCATAAACATATCCCAGTAGGAGGGAATCACAGCTCCTTCCGCTAACGGAGTAGCCGAAGTTACAGCATCGGGCACGCTGTTCATCCAAACACAGGGATCTACCCATGTTGTCATCAGAGTGGGGAAGGAAATCACAAGGATAATTCTTGCAGCAATGGCAGGGTTCACAAAATTCTGGCCCAAGCCGCCGAAGAATTGCTTTACCACTATTATGGCAATAGCGCTGCCTAAAGCGCCCACCCAAAGGGGAATTGCAGGGGGAAGATTGAGAGCCAGCAAAATGCCTGTAACAACTGCGCTTAAATCCAGCACGGTCTGATCTTTTTTAGCCAGCAGGCAATAGAGATATTCGGAAATAACGGCTGCGGCGGCACAAACGCCCACAACCAGCAGCGTGTACCAACCGAAAAGGATCACACCGCCTGCCACGGCGGGCAGCAGTGCAATTATAACGTCCAGCATTATTCCTCGGGTGGTATCACCGCCAACAATGTGGGGGGAGGAACTAACAGAAAGTTTTCCCATTGGTATCACATCCTATCTTTTAGAATTGCGCAGGGCGGCCTTGGTGAGCCTCATCACCTGAGTGAGCGGCCTGCGGGCAGGGCATCCAAATGCGCAACTTCCGCATTCTATGCAGTATGCCACACCGTATTTTTCGGCCATAGCCAAGTCGTTGGCGTTGTAAGCCGATTCAATAAATGCAGGCATAATGTTCATTGGGCAGGTTCTTATGCATCGGCCGCAGCTTATGCAGGCTGTGGGTTTTTGCATAGCGGCATCGGCCGCATTAAAGGCAAGAATTGCATTGTTCTGCTTAAGCACGGGTGCGCTTGTATCAGCCACGCAAATGCCCATCATAGGGCCGCCGTAGAGAATTTTGCCGGGTTCAGCCTTAAACCCGCCGCAGTAATCTATCACGTCGTTAATAGGAGTGCCTATCACCACGCTCAGATTCTTCGGGCTTGATATAACCGAGCCATCCACGGTGATGCGTTTCCTTATAAGCGGCATACCTGTGGAAATGAACCGATAAAGCACGGCAACGGATGTGACGTTCATCACAATGCATCCAACATCGGCAGGCAATTTCCCGAGAGGAAGCTTGCGGCCCGTGGCGGTGTAGATAAGCACCTTTTCTGCACCCTGGGGATAGCGGGATTTAAGCTTCATCACTTTCACGGTGTCGTCTATATCTTTGCTGTCGGTGGCGATCTTCAGCATCTCTTCAATAGCTTTTGGCTTGTTGTCTTCAACGCCGATAATCACGTTATCTATATTCAAGATCTTTTTTATAAGATAGAGTCCGTTCAAAATATCATCGGTGGATTCGATGCATTCGCGATAATCGGAAGTGATGTAGGGCTCGCATTCGGCGGCGTTTATAATAAGGGTGTTTATCTTAGTCTCACTCTTGGGGGAAAGCTTGATGTGAGCGGGAAATCCTGCACCGCCAAGGCCAACCAGACCGCAATCACGGGCGGCGGACACTAAATCTTCGGGAGTTTCCACCTTTCGGGGCTTAACAGATTCGTGTATTTCGTCCTTACCGTCTGATTGAATCACAACGCATTTGCAACTTTGGCCGTTGGTGAGCTTGTAGGGTATGATTTCGGAAACAACACCTGAAACGCCCGAGTGAATAGGGGCGCTTACGGGCTTATCGCTATTGCCGATGATCTGGCCAACCTTCACGATATCGCCCACAGCCACAACGGGCTCACACGGAGCGCCAATATGCTGCTGCATAGGCAAAAATATTTTATTGGGGGAGGGCATTTTTTCTGTAGAAAGTTCTGCAGTGTTCTTGAAATGGGGGGTGTGAGCGCCGCCTGCAAGGTTGGCTGCAGGGCGTACCCACTGATTAGAATAATCCATTCCGCACCTTCCTTTCCTCTTAGTAAATATAATATATATGCATTATACTATA
>JAZRGE010000044.1:0-6818 GCA_045644025.1 Acutalibacteraceae bacterium
GAAATTATTTCATATTTAACATAATTTTACCCGTTTTTATTGCAAAGTTCGGCACATAATGTAAAAATTGCCGTTGCATTTCCCGATGCGGTCTGCTATAATACATAGTGGTTTGTAGCGTGTTATTCTGCCTGCAGACTGTAAAACGATAGGAAATAGTGCGGCATATAATGCCGCTGAAAATCTAAGGAGGCAAACTTCATGCAAAAGAGTATCAGTAAAATCCCCTTTTCCGGCACAAAAGAGCAGGCCGATAAGCTGGCCCAGGTAATCGCCGCCTATAAGGACGATAAGGGCGCAGTTATGCCCGTGCTTCAGGAAGCTCAGGAAATCTATGGCTATCTTCCCCTGGAAGTTCAGCAGATGATCGCTGAGGGCCTGGAAGTTCCGCTGGAAGAGGTATATGGTGTGTCCACATTCTATTCCCAGTTTGCTCTTTCTCCCAAGGGTAAGTACAACATCTCCGTTTGCCTTGGCACAGCTTGTTATGTTAAGGGCGCAGGAGATCTGCTGGAAGAGCTGGAAAGGCAGCTTGGCATTAAGGCTGAGGAATGCACTCTCGATGGCAAGTTCTCTCTCACAGCCTGCCGTTGCATCGGTGCTTGCGGTCTTGCCCCTGTTCTCACTGTAAACGATGATGTTTACGGCCGTCTTGTTAAGAAAGATATCAAGGGCATTCTTGAAAAATACAACTAAGTTGGCAATACCTTCAAATCTAAATTGAATGGGTGATTTATATGACAATTAAAACTATTAAAGAACTGCTTAATGCCGAAGTTGTTTGCGGCGAAGAAATGCTGGATAGAGAAGTTCACTCTGCCTGCGGCAGCGATATGATGAGCGATGTGCTGGCCTACGTTAAGGATCAGTCCGTGCTGCTCACAGGTCTTGTGAATCCCCAGGTGGTACGCACCTGCGAAATGATGGATATGCGTTGCATTGTTTTTGTGCGCTCCAAGAAAGCCACCGAAGAAATTATTGAGCTTGCCAAGGAAAGCGGCATTGCCCTTCTTGCTACCACCAAGCGTATGTACGAAGCCTGCGGTATCCTTTATGCCAACGGTCTTCGTCCGAAGGAAGAGCAGCATGTCTGATGAGCTTCGCTTCCACTATGATATAGACGGTGAGAACTTCACTTCTGCAGGAGAAGCCTCCATGCATGTGAAGAAAAAGCTCCGTCAGCTGGGCTTCGGCCCCGAGGTGATCCGAAGAGTCTCCATTGCTATGTATGAAGGCGAGATTAACACTGTTATTCACGCCGGCGGCGGCACCGCTGATGTCACCATCTATCCCCAGATGATAGAAGTCGTTCTGGAGGATGATGGCCCCGGTATTGCCGATATAAACCTGGCTATGAGAGAAGGCTATTCCACCGCTAAGGATAATATCCGTTCTATGGGCTTCGGCGCAGGTATGGGTCTGCCCAATATGAATCGGTATTCCGATTCCATGCATATCGAATCGGAGGTAGGGAAAGGCACCAAGATCACCATGCAATTTGAAGTTTAAGGTGATAAGCGTGGGTGAATACAAGCATTCCGTTTCCCTTGATGTTGAGAAATGCAAAGGTTGCACCAATTGCCTTAAGAGATGCCCCACCGAGGCTATCCGTATCCGCGATGGCCACGCGCAGATATCGTCTTTAAGGTGTATCGATTGCGGCGAATGCATAAAGGTATGTCCCTACAAGGCCAAAAAGGCCATATATGATAAGATCTCCTCTATGGAGAGATATAAATGGAAGATTGCACTTCCCGCGCCGTCTCTGTATGGCCAGTTCGATAATCTGGAAGATATCGACTACGTGCTGCAGGGATTGCTGGACTACGGCTTCGATGAAGTCTATGAAGTGTCCCGCACAGCCGAGCTGGTCTCGGGCTACACCCGCCGCTATCTTAAGCGCCCGGGAATTAAAAAGCCCGTAATATCTTCTGCTTGCCCCGTGGTGGTAAGGCTTATCAGCCTTCGCTATGCCTTCCTTTGCGAGAATGTAATGCCTATCCTGCCTCCTATGGAAATAGCAGCAATGCTTGCAAAGGCCCAGGCTTTGGCCACTCACCCCGAATTAAAGCCCGAAGATATCGGCACCTGCTTCATCTCTCCTTGCCCTGCCAAGGTTTCTTATGTTAAAAACGGCTTTGATGGCAAGAAGAGCCACGTGGATTGCGTTCTTTCTATCAACGATGTCTATTTCGGCCTTATCGGCGCTATGAAGCATATCACTGCGCCGCCGCCTGTTTCTAAAACAGGTATGATCGGCGTGGGCTGGGCATCCACGGGCGGTGAAGCCACCGCTATATTCAACGATAAATATCTGGCAGCCGATGGTATTGAAAATGTTATCCGTGTTTTGGATGAGATTGATAACGGCGCGCTGCCCGATCTGGAATTCATTGAGCTCAATGCCTGCACCGGCGGCTGCGTTGGCGGGGTTATGACTATCGAAAACCCCTACATAGCAAAGGCCCGATTGCAGACTTTGAAGCGCTATCTGCCTGTTTCACAGAACTGGGAGCACAAGCTGAATGAAAGCGAGACTTTTATCCCCGAGGATTTCCTTTGGGATGATGAGCTGCAGTACAGCCCCGTTTCCAAGCTGGACGGCGATAGAAAAACAGCTATGCGCAAAATGGCCGAGATCGAAAAGATCCGCAAGATGCTTCCTTGCATGGATTGCGGAGCTTGCGGTTGCCCCTCTTGCGCCACCCTTGCGGAAGATATCGTGAAGGGCAAGGCTAGGCTGGAAGATTGCGTTGTGCTGCTTAAAGAAAAATATCTCGCCGATTCGGAAGAAGATGAAGACGATGATTAAGTGAGGGATCGGAAATGACAGTTAGCGAGCTTATAGAAAAGGAAAATCTGGAAGCACTTTCTGTTGCCGAGCCCGAAAGAGAGATCACAGGTGCCTACACCGGAGATCTTCTCAGCTGGGTGATGGGCCGCGCCCAAAGCGGCGATGCCTGGATCACTATTATGACAAATATCAACACTGTTGCGGTTGCCGCCCTTTCCGATGTGGCCTGCGTGATTCTCGCAGAAAACTGCGAGATAGAGCCCGATGTTGTGGCCACGGCCGAAGCCAAGGGCATCAACCTGCTTCGCAGCGGCAAAACAGCCTATCAGCTTTGCGCCGCATTAAGTGAACTGATATGAATAAATACTACTACGACCTGCATATCCACTCCTGTCTTTCTCCTTGCGGAGACAACGATATGACCCCCAACAACATTGCCGGTATGGCGGCGCTGCAGGGGCTCAATATCGTGGCGCTCACGGATCACAACACCTGCAAGAATTGCCCGGCTTTTTTTGAAGCCTGCAAGAAGCAAGGAATAGTGCCCGTGCCCGGAATGGAGCTTACCACCAGCGAAGATATCCATATGATATGCCTTTTCGATAGCCTTGAGAAAGCAATGGATTTCGCAGAGGAAGTGGAAAAGCATCGCATACTTATCCCCAACAGAGCCGATATCTTTGGCGATCAGCTTATTATGGATGGGGAAGATAATGTGATAGGCAGGGAAGAAAATATGCTGCCCAACGGCACCGACCTTTCGGTGGGAGATGCCGTGAAGCTGGCAGAGAGCTTCGGCGGAGTTTGCTATCCTGCCCATATCGATCGCCGTTCCAACGGTATCGTTTCGGTGCTGGGCGCTTTCCCCGAAAGCCCGAATTTCAGCTGTGCCGAATATCACTTCGGCAATATGCGAAATGAATATGAAGAACGTTTTCCCGTTCTTAAATCAAAATCTTCTGTTGTTTGCTCCGATGCCCATTATCTTTGGGATATAAACGAAGCCGAGAACAGTGTGATGATAGATGACGAGCCCTATAGCAGTGCTTTGGTGCGCCAAAGGCTTATCCAAGGATTAAAGGAGGGTTCACTATGATGAAGGAGCTTTCCCTTAATATTCTGGATATTGTGCAGAACAGCATTAAGGCCAAGGCAAAAAACATAGGTATATCTATTGAAGAAAGCGATGATTGGCTCACCTTTTCGGTTTCAGACGATGGTTGCGGTATGAACGCCGAGCAGGTGCAAAGATTAGTTGATCCATTCTTCACCTCCCGCACCACCCGCAAGGTGGGGTTGGGAATTCCCTTCTTGAAGATGGCCGCCGAGCTCACGGGTGGCAGCGTTAAGGTGGTATCCAAGCCCGAAAGTGAGGGCGAGGGCCATGGCACTGTCGTCACAGCGCGCTTCTTCAAAAAAAGCATAGATTGTATGCCGCTGGGAGATATAGCGGAAACAATCTGTGTGATCATCCAAGGTTGTCCCGATGTGGATATTGATTTCACCCACATCGTAAACAATAATCAAATTGTTCTCTCAACAGCCCAACTGAGAGAGATTCTGGGTGCCGATATTCCGCTGAACAGCTTTGAAGTGCTGGAGTGGATAAGGCAGCATCTGGAAGAACAATACAAAAAAATATAGTGTAAAGGAATGGTAGGGGTATGAAAACATTACAAGAACTCGCCGAAATCAGAGACCGTATGAGAAACAAGGTTGCCATCCGTGAGGGCGGCGCCGAGATCCGTGTGGTTGTAGGTATGGCTACCTGCGGTATTGCCGCAGGCGCAAGACCTGTGCTTAGCGCTTTTGTTGAAGGCGTGAGCGAAAGCGGCCTTAACGACAAGATCTCTGTTACACAGACAGGCTGTATCGGAATCTGCCAGTACGAACCTGTTGTTGAAGTCTTTGAAGGCGATAAAAAGGTCACCTATGTTAAGATGACTGCCGAAATGGCCAAGCGCGTTGTTGAGGAGCACCTCAAGGGCGGTAAGGTTGTTGAGGAATATACAATCGGAAACTACAATAAATAACGGGGGAAATAGACTATGATACGTTCTCATGTTTTGATCTGCGGAGGTACAGGCTGTACTTCTTCCGGCAGTGTGAAGCTTCAGGAAAAGCTTCAGAGCGAACTTGAAGCAAAGGGACTTCAAGACGAAATCAAGATCGTTCAGACAGGCTGCTTCGGCCTTTGTGCTCTCGGTCCGATCATGATCGTTTATCCTGAAGGCACCTTCTACAGCAGAGTAGAAGAAAAGGATATTCCCGAAATCGTTGAAGAGCATCTGCTTAAGGGTAGGATTGTTTCCCGCCTGGTTTACACCGATGCTCCCGAAGAAGTGAAGGAGCAGGCCGCTCAGTCGCTTAACGATACCAATTTCTATAAATATCAGCATCGTGTTGCTCTTCGCAACTGCGGTCTTATCAACCCCGAGGTTATCGATGAGTATATTGCTATGGATGGCTATGCTGCCCTTGGTAAGGTTCTCACCGAGATGAAGCCTCAGGAGGTTATCGATGTTATCAAGGCTTCCGGCCTCCGTGGCCGAGGCGGCGGCGGATTCCCCACCGGCCTTAAGTGGAGCTTTGCTGCAGCTAACGATGCTCCTCAGAAGTATGTTCTCTGTAATGCCGACGAAGGCGACCCGGGTGCATTTATGGACCGTTCCGTTCTGGAAGGCGACCCCCATGCCGTTCTCGAAGCCATGGCTATTGCCGGTTATGCTATCGGCGCCAACCAGGGCTACATATATGTTCGTGCTGAGTATCCGATTGCTGTTAAGCGTCTTAGGATCGCTATCCAGCAGGCTGAGGAATACGGCCTCCTGGGCGACAACATCTTCGGCAGCGATTTCAGCTTCCGCGTAGGCGTTCGTCTTGGCGCCGGTGCATTCGTTTGCGGTGAGGAGACTGCTCTTATCACCTCCATCGAAGGCCACCGCGGCGAGCCCAGACCCCGTCCTCCTTTCCCCGCAGTAAAGGGTCTGTTCCAGTGCCCCACCATTCTTAACAACGTTGAAACCTGGGCCAACATTCCCCAGATCATTCTTAACGGTGCCGATTGGTTCACCTCTATGGGTACCGAAAAATCCAAGGGTACAAAGGTCTTTGCTTTGGGCGGCAAGATCACTAATACCGGCCTTGTGGAAGTTCCTATGGGCACCACTCTTCGCACCATCATCGAAGATATCGGTGGTGGCGTTCCCAACGGCGGCAAGTTCAAGGCTGCCCAGACAGGCGGCCCCTCCGGCGGTTGTATCCCTGCTGAATATCTCGATATCGAGATCGACTACGATAACCTGCTTGCTATCGGCTCTATGATGGGCTCCGGCGGCCTTATCGTTATGGACGAGACAACCTGTATGGTTGATATCGCTAAATTCTTCCTTGAATTCACAGTTGATGAGTCTTGCGGTAAGTGTACTCCTTGCCGTGTTGGCACCAAGAGACTGCTTGAGATGCTGGATAAGATCACCAAGGGCAATGCCACTATGGAAGATCTGGATAAGATGGAAGAGCTCTGCTACTACATCAAGGAGAACGCTCTCTGCGGTTTGGGCCAGACAGCTCCCAACCCCGTTCTCTCCACCCTCAAGTTCTTCCGCGATGAGTATGTTGCTCATATCGTGGATAAGAAGTGCCCCGCAGGTGCTTGTAAGGATCTTCTTTCCTTCAGCATTATTGCCGATAAGTGTAAGGGTTGTACCGCATGTAAGCGCGCTTGTCCTGTTGGCGCTATCAGCGGTGAGGTTAAGAACCCCCACGTGATCGATCCCAACAAGTGTATCCGTTGCGGCGCTTGCCTTTCCACATGTAAGTTTGGCGCAATTGTGAAGGAATAAGAAAGGATTGTGTGAATAAAATGAGTAATATGGTTAATATCAAAATCAACGGTATGGACGTTGCCGCTCCTGCCGGCTCCACAATTCTTGAAGCCGCCAGGCAGGTAGGCATCCAGATTCCTACCCTTTGCTATCTTAAGGATCTCAACGAGATCGGTGCTTGCCGTATGTGCGTTGTT
>JAZRGE010000045.1:0-24844 GCA_045644025.1 Acutalibacteraceae bacterium
ACAAAACGCCGAACTTTTCTCGGCCGGGGAAACGGTTCGCGGTATAGTGCGCTCGGTGGAAGAATACGGAGTGTTTGTGGAACTCACGCCGAATCTTGCAGGCCTTGCGGAGTGCCGACCGGGAGTACGCCCCGGGCAGCAGGCGAGTGTTTATATCAAGAGTCTGATACCCGAGAAGATGAAGGTCAAATTAATTATTATTGACACATTCGATGCAAAATATGCACCCGATATGCCAAAATATTTCTTTTCGGGCAATCATCTGGATAAATGGAGATACTCTCCTGACGATTGCCCTAAAGCCGTGGAAACAATATTTGAATAAAAAAACAGCCGTGCTTAGCACGGCTGTTTCATTATGAATTATTGCCAGGTTATCATAAAGCAATCGGGAGATTTGCTTGTGATTATGGAAAAGCTTCCAATGCCTGCCGCCCAAACATTGTTGGAAAAGGCGTTTAGTTTATCCTGGGATTTCTGCAATCCGTGATAAGCGGAATCGGCTGTGGCACGGAATTCGCAGGATTTCTTGCCGCTTTTCTTAGCGGCCTTTAATGCTGCCGTGGCTATGGCATCATCGTTGGAGCCGTTAAGCAGGGTGTTGGACTTCACGAAATAGTTGCTGTCGGTGCCGGTGCAGTTGGGGAGTGTGGTGTTGAATCCCTTTTCTGAGCCCGCTGCAAATCCGGGATCTATAGTGTGATCCCAAGCCGTGATCTGGGCTGTTGTGAGATTAAAGAAGAAATGATTGTAGGTTGAAGCACCCACAGGGTCGTCCCACGTAACGTCCAGATGATACCACTTGCCGTGGATCTTAATAACGTTCCACATGTGACCATCGCCGCCCGCATCACCGCGCACAAGGCTGCATTGCACGCCCACGCGGTTCATAAGCAGTTGCATAGCCCTGGCGTAGCCTTCGCACACACAGGTCTTGGAAACCAACGCACCGTAGGCGGTGTGGGCATAGCTGTTGGAGCCGCCGTAGTTAACATTTTTGCAAAGATAATCGTGAGCCCTGAGCTCCAGCTCGTAATCAGAAAGATTGGCAGGAAGAGAATCACAGAATTTCTCCACGGCCTTTTCCATTGCTGCTGTGTAGGAATCATTGAAGGGCAGATACTGGAAATCTATTTGCGTGGCCGTGTTTCCGGAGTAGTGCAGGGAATAGCTTCCAGTCATCCAATAATATTCGGGGAAGTCGGTGTTCACGCACTGCACAACAAGGCGTACGTCGTCGGTGCTGATGCCTGCCGCTGTGGAAAGGGAAAGGGAAGCTGTCTTAGATTTCACGGCGTTGCGCACGTTAAGATATAATGCCTTCTGCTTGCCTGAAAGGTTGGCGGTGGTGTAGCAATAGCGGCTGTCTTCGCCGATAGCGGTGTAGCTTCCGCCACCCTGCTCCTGGCTGCCCTGATTTTGGCTGCCTTGGTTTTGCCCACCCTGCTCTTGATCACCTTGGCCGGAGCCGGAAGACGTAGTGGTAGTGTTGTTATTGTTATTATTGTTATTATTTGCACTATTGCCGCCGTTACCGGATGTGGTGGTGGCAGGATTTTCGCTTGAAGAATTGTTTGAAATATCAGAGCTTGCCGATGATGTGGAATCGGCAGGGCCCGAAACAGTTGTGCCCGAAGAAGGATCTTCTACCGAAGCGGTGCCCGAATAGGAACTTATACCCAGAGATATATTCTGCGGAAGATCACAACCCACCAGACACAAAATCAGGCCTACAGCCAACGATAAGGCTATGAATTTCTTAATACACAAGATGATCACTCCTTATATAATAGTGTGGCAAAGCTTTGTTGAGAGATATCTATTGTTTTGCCTTCGTTCCCAATGCTCTTTATGGCTTCCTTCCGCTGCAACCAGTGTGCAATGGAGATGTTGCCGCGTTTGCTCAGAGAATCTGCAAGATACTGCTGAAATAAATCAATATATTCAGCTTTCAGCACCTTGCCAAAGAAGGCGGCAGCTAATGCGGCGGCCCTTGTTGCCTGCCCGGTTAGAACGGCCTGTGAAATATCTTTCCCCATAATCATATGGCTTTTGCCATCTTTAGTGTATATCACTCCGTTGCAATTGTCAACCAATCGGGAAAACATACCAATATCAATAAAGGTGCGGAGCACAGGCTCGGGCAGAGAGCAATCGGCTGAAATCCAGGCAATATAGGCTGTTTTTGCATTGTAATCCAAATATATTCCATAGTATCCCAGTAATTCCCCATCGGCTTCTAAGCCCAAAAAACAACATCCGTCTTCGGGTGGCGGTGCGGTGTAGAGCGGAGCATTGATTTCGGCCTTTTGCGGGCGTTGGAAACCTAATATAGTTCCTCCTATAGCCGACATAATAATTCCGCTGCAAATAAACGCCGAGATAAAAGCAATATATTTTTGCCTAAAATTCATAAGCTCACCCCATATTATATTGGGCTGAGCTTATGTTTATAATTCAATTATTTATTTGAAGAATAGAAAAATCATTGCCGCAGATATCCAAAAAACCATCGGAAGGTGCCGCGCCCAAAAGGGGAATGGCATTATGCAGCTCCGGCGGCAGAGAAATGCGTTGGGCATCGTTGCCGCAATTCACAGCCACAGCCAGCATTTTTTCACCGTTGCGGCGAAGATATGCTATGCAATGCTCTGCTTCGTGCAGGGGAATAAAATCCCCTTGGAAAACAGAATTGTTGCGGCGCATTTTGCCCAGCGTGCGGTAAAATTCCGTGAGTTCGGTGTTGGCGCTTCCCCAGGGGAAGCAGCCGCGGCAAAATGGGTCGGTATAGCCCTCCAGACCTGCTTCATCACCATAGTAAAGGGAAGGTATGCCGGGCAAGGTGTATTGCAGCACTGCGGCCAGCTTTAGGCGTGAAACGGCAGTTTCGCGCTGCTGCTCATCCAACTTCTGTTGTGATTGCCAGCATCTGTCGGGATTGTGGCAATACCCTTCGCCCAGAGCGGTGAGCGCTCTTGCGGTGTCGTGAGTACCTATGTGATTCATAAGCAGATTCACGGCTCGAGGTGGGTAGTTTTCTATAATATCCAGCACTGTGTCGGTGAGCAACTCTGCCTTGCCGCCACGCACAAAATCAATTATCGCATTGGCAAACGGGTAGTTCATCACCGAATCCAGCTGATTGCCTCTTAAGAATCGGCGGCGATAGCCATAACTTATTTTGTTAGTGGCGTCTTCCCAGACTTCACCTAAAATATAGCAATCTTCCTTTTCTGCTTTTGCAGCTAGGCGCAGATTGTCCAGAAATTTATCGGGCAGTTCGTCGGCTACGTCTAATCTCCAGCCCGAAGCGCCGAGCCTAAGCCAATGGCGCACAACACCACTTGCCGAATTGATAAATCTATCGTAGTTCTCGTCTTCTTCGTTCACTTCAGGAAGAGTTGGCACACCCCACCAACTGCGGTAGCCGATAGCGCTTGTATCGAAATTGTACCAGGAACGATAAGGCGAATCGGTGCTTTGCCAGGCACCGATATCTGTATAGCGGCCGTGCTTGTTGAAATATCGGCTGTCGTCTCCCGTGTGGGAGAAAACACCGTCTAATATAATCCCGATGTTTCGCTTTTTGGCTTCAGAGCAAAGCTGCTTAAAATCTTCTTCATCGCCGAGCAAAGGATCTATTTTCATATAGTCGGCTGTGTTGTAGCGGTGATTGGAATGGGCCTCGAATATAGGGTTCAGATATATGCAGGAAACCCCCAGCGAAGCAATATAATCTAATTTTTCCGTGATGCCCTTAATATCACCGCCGAAATAATCCTTGCAGATAGAACAGGGGGAACCGTCGTTTACCCATGCAGGCGTTCCGCCCCAATCACGGCGCATAAATCTATCGGTAGGCACGTTTTTCTTTTCTTGGCCAGAGGCAAAGAATCTATCGGGGAAGATTTGATAAATTATGCCTTCCGAGGGCCATTTGGGAGTGGAAAAATCCTTGCGGTAGACTGTGAGCTGCCATTTTCCACCTTCTGTGGAGACCCATCCCTCGCCTCTTCGGTGTTTTGTGACTTGGTGACGGCCACCTTCGCCGAAATAATAAAAGGAATACCAATAAAGCCCCTCGGGGAGGCTGAATTCACATTCCCACCAACCATAGTTTTCGTCGCTTTGGCAGGTGTAGTGCATCTCTATGGTAAATTCCGGCCCATCATCGGGTTGTATTAGAAGATAGGCCGAAGTGCACTTGGCGTCATTATGCAGCAAAAGCCGCAACCGAAGGCTTTCGCCATCGGCAACGGCTGTCATTTTGCTTCTGTATAGCGGGTCGTGTGCTACATACGGCAAGTAAGGCACCGACATTCACTCCTTATATCTTCTTGGCGTTCCAAATATTGTTGGCATAATCGGAAATAGAACGATCAGCAGCAAAGCGGCCTGCTTTAGCAATGTTCACCAATGCCATATCGTTCCAGATATCCTTCTGCCTGTAAAGGGCGGAAGCCTTTTCCTGGGCGGCGCAGTAATCGGCAAAATCGGCCATGACCATATATCGGTCGTTGCCGGTGAGAGCCTGACTAATGCCGGGGAAACTCATTCCTGCAATAGATGTGTTGAGATAATCTATGGCGGCCTTGAGCTTTTCGTTATTGTAGTAATAGTTCATAGGCTGATAGCCCTCGCGGCCAAGCCTCTTTACTTCCTCAGTGCTCATGCCAAATATAATGATGTTCTCATCACCAACGGCGCTGTGAATTTCCACGTTGGCACCGTCTTCTGTGCCAAGAGTTACTGCACCGTTGAGCATAAACTTCATATTGCCGGTGCCCGAAGCTTCGGTGGAGGCAAGGGAGATCTGCTCGCTGATATCGGCTGCAGGAATAAGCAATTCGGCAAGGGTCACCTTGTAGTCTTCCATAAAGATGACCTTCATTTTATCGCAAACAGCAGGATCATTTTCAATCTGCTTGGAAATATGCCATATAAGCTGGATTATCTGCTTGGCCATATGATATCCCGGCGCGGCCTTTGCTCCAAAGATATATGTCTTGGGGGCAAAATCGGCATTGGGATTTTCTTTAAGGAAAAGGTAATCCGAAATTATGTGCAGCGCATTTAAGTGCTGCCTCTTATATTCGTGAAGCCTTTTAAGCTGCATATCAAAGATGGAATCGGGATCAATTATTTCTCCCACGTTTTTGGAGATATAATTGGCAAGGCGCACTTTATTGCCCCTTTTGATCTCGGCCAGCCTATCCAAAACATCCTTGTTGCCTTTGAATTCCATAAGCTTTTCAAGCTGGGAAGCATCGTTTATAAAGCCATCACCAATGGTCTCCTTCAGATAATCCGAAAGAGCGGGGTTGGCCTGGCAAAGCCAGCGCCTGTGGGCAATACCATTGGTCACGTTCGTGAATTTTTCGGGGGTAAGGTTATAGTAGTCTTTGAAAACAGAATCTGTAAGAATATCGCTGTGAAGTTTAGAAACACCGTTCACACAATGGCAGCAAGCCACACACATGTTAGCCATTCTCACCACACCGTTGCTGATTATAGCGGTGCGTTCCACGTAGTCGGCATCGTGGGTCCTTTCCCACACGCTGGCGCGGAAGCGGTTGTCTATCTCCTGCACGATCTGGAACACTCTGGGCAGCCTTGCACGGAATAGTTCAACCGACCAGCACTCTAAAGCTTCGCTCATAACGGTGTGATTGGTGTAGGCTAAAGTCTTTTCCACGATTCGCATTGCATCGTCCCAAGCGTAGCCGCATTCATCCAGCATATATCTCATAAGCTCGGGGATGGCCAAAGAAGGGTGGGTATCGTTGATATGAATGGCCACCTTTTCGGGGAGATTTTCCAGCGAGCCATACTGCTTGATATGCCTTTGCAGAATATCCTGAATAGAAGCAGAAACAAGGAAATACTGCTGGCGCAGGCGGAGAGATTTGCCTTCCATGTGGTTGTCTTCGGGATAGAGCACCTTGCTTATTGCTTCTGTCATAGCCTGCTGCTCCATAGCACGAACGTAATCGCCCTGATTGAACGCCTGCATATTAAAGCCGGGATCTTCGGCACTCCAAAGGCGCAGCACATTCACAGCCTTGCCGCCGTTGCCTGCCACCATAAGATCGTAGGGCACTGCACGCACTCTGTTGTAGCCTTCGTGTACCACGTTGTGATAATTTCCGTCCCACCAGTCGCGAACATATCCATCGAAATAAATATCCACAGCCGAACCGGGCCTGGCTTCCAGCCACACGCCGCCGCCGGGCAGCCAGAAATCTGGCATCTCAGTCTGCCAGCCGTTGATTATCTTCTGGCTGAAAATGCCGAAATCATACTTAATACAGTAGCCGTAGGCGGGATAACCGCAGGAAGTGAGCGAATCAAGGAAGCAGGCAGCCAGGCGACCAAGACCGCCGTTGCCCAAGCCTGCATCGGGCTCTTGCTCGTAGAGGCTATCCAGGCGCACACCGAGAGAAGCCAAAGCCTTGCCCATAGTGTCGGTAAGGCCCATATTGAAGAGATTATTCTTAAGGGAGCGGCCCATAAGGAATTCCATGCTAAGGTAGTAAACTGTTTTCAGTTCCTTTTCCTTGGCTTCATCACGGAAGGAGTGCTTAACATCCCTCATAATATCCATAAGCACCAAAACAGTGGCGTTGTAGAAGATCTCATCGGAAGCAAGCTCGGGGGTTGTTCCGTAGTTGTGGGAAAGCTTCTGTTTTATCATATCGGCCAGTTGCTTTGAGGTGTATTTCTTGCTCATCAATATCAATACTCCTTTAGGTAATAGATATGCTTTTATAATACAACAAGGTATTTGATTTTTCAAGTAGATATCCATATGTATTATTCTCTTATATTTTATGCATATCCACTAATAAAAAAACGAGTATTCTGTTTGGAATACTCGCTTTTAAGATATATTGCACAAAAAACGACTTCTACATGAATATTGCTATATTGCTCGGAAGGGCTTTGCGTGAACAGTGATAAATTTTATATCGGGGAACTTTTGCCTCAAACTTTCGGCCAGCGGCTCAATTATTATATCCTCGGTAGCATAGTGACCCGCATCAATAATATTTATTCCCAAATGTGCCGCTTCTATAAAGACATGATGCTTAATATCGCCGGTGAGCAATGTATCGCAACCGCTTTGTGCTGCGCATTGCAGAAAATCTCCGCCACTGCCGCAGCAAACGGCAAGTTTCTTCACAGAGCCGCCTGCAGAATAAATACGCACGGAATCGGTGCAGAGCTTTTCTTTGGCCAATAGGGCAAGATCATCCAAAGGCACAGCATTTTTTAGCTCCGCTTCCATAAATAGCGGATCCAACTTGCTGGGATGCGCATCAAGGCCAAGCTTTTTGCAAAGGCAACGGTTCACACCGCTTTCGGCCTTATCCAGATTGGTGTGGGCGCTGATAAGCGCCAGCCCCTCGCGGGAGAGATGCTCTGCGATGGGAGAAATTTCACCGCTTTCGGGCTCAAAAAACGCAGGATGATGGGTGATTATAAGCTGAGCAGAGTGATCCTTGGCGGCTTTGATAGCATCGGGTGTGCAGTCGAGTGCCACAATGGCACAATCCACATCCTGCTCCATATCTCCCACTAATGCACCCACGTTGTCCCATTCTTCGGCAGAAACGAAAGGGGCGATGGAATCTATAAAGGAATGAATGTCTTTTATCTTCATATCATTATTTCTTGGGAGCGAAGGAATCCTTAAGTGCCACGGTACGGTTAAACACCAGGTTGCCCTTAGCAGAATCCTTATCCACACAGAAATAGCCCTGCCTCATAAACTGGAAGCACTGGCCAACTTCGGCATCCTTCATATATTCTTCGCATTTGCAGTTTTCCAGCACCACAAGGGATTCGGGATTAAGATTATCTGCAAAGGTGGAAACACCTTCTTCGTCGGAAGGATTGGGCACGTTGAAGAGCCTATCATAGAGTTTTACGGTGCAATCCACGCTGTGCTTTGCCGATACCCAGTGAATCGTGCCTTTAACCTTTCGGCCGTCGGGGGAGTTGCCGCCAACGGTGGCAGGGTCGTAGGTGCAGTGTACCACGGTGATATTGCCGTTTTCATCGGTCTCGTGGGAAGCGTACTTAATATAATAGGTGCCTTTAAGGCGAACTTCCTTTTCGGGGCAAAGGCGAATATACTTGGGCGGAGGCACAAGTTCAAAATCCTCGCGCTCTATATAGAGCTCCTTGGTGAAGGGTATCTTCTTGGTGCCAAGTTCGGGTTTCTGGGGGTTGATCTCCACTTCCACAAGCTCTTCCTTGCCGTCTTCATAGTTGTCGATCACAACCTTGAGAGGGCGAAGCACAGTCATAGCTCTGTCGGCATTGGTGTTCAGGTTATCGCGCACGCAGGATTCAAGCAGAGCAAAATCCACAACGCTGAACGCTTTGGAAACGCCAACCTTTTCGATAAAGGCACGGATAGCATCGGCAGGGAAGCCCCTTCTGCGCATACCGCAAAGGGTTGCCATTCTCGGATCGTCCCATCCCGAAACAAGATTATCGTTCACAAGCTTTAAGCACTTGCGCTTGCTGGTGAGAGTGTAGTTCACGTTAAGCCTTGCAAACTCGATCTGCCTGGGGGCTTCGGGAATATCCAGAGCCTGCAGGAACCAGTTGTAGAGCGGGCGATGATTTTCAAATTCCAGAGAGCAAAGGGAGTGGGTCACGCCCTCGGCGGCATCGGAAAGGGGATGTGCGAAATCATACATGGGGTAAACACACCACTTATCTCCCGTGCGGTGGTGGGGGACTTTCATAATGCGGTAGATAACCGGATCGCGCATATTAAGATTGGGGGAAGCCATATCTATTTTAGCGCGCAGCACCTTTTCACCATTCTCAAATTCACCGGCTGTCATTCTGCGGAAAAGATCCAGATTTTCTTCGATGGAGCGGTTTTTATAAGGGCTATCCTTGCCGGGCTCGGTGAGCGTGCCGCGGTATTCACGCATTTCGTCGGCAGTAAGGTCGCAAACGAATGCCAGGCCTTTCTCGATAAGCTTCACGGCGCAATCATAGATAAAATCGAAGTAATCCGAGGCAAAATAGACGTTGTCCCAGTTAAAACCAAGCCATTTGATATCTTCCATAATGGCGTCAACGTATTCCACGTCTTCCTTGGTGGGGTTGGTGTCGTCTAATCTCAGGTTGCATTTGCCGCCGTATTTTTCGGCTGTGCCAAAATCTATGCAGATAGCCTTAGCGTGGCCGATGTGAAGATATCCGTTGGGCTCGGGAGGGAAACGAGTCTGAATGCGGTTGTAAACGCCCTCTGCCAGATCTTCATCAATAAAATCATATATAAAATTGGAAGGCTTAGCTTCGATTTCTTCCGGTGCGTTCAGAATTTTTTCTTCCATTTTTATTCTCCTAATTGTTCTTAAGTGTTTCTATTGCCTCGGCAATTCTGGCAAGGCATTTTTCTTTGCCCAGCACCTGCATAATACTGCAAAGATCGGGCGTGTTCAGCCTGCCGGTGATTGCGCTGCGGATCACCGATGCGGCATCGCCTGCGTTGCCTCTATATGCATCGGGGTTCTGCTTATAGGCCTTCATATCGGTTGCAAAATTCACGTCGGGGCAGATGGCCTTGATCTTCTCAAACCATTGCTGCTTATCATCCTCAGTGGAGTAGATCTCGCTGTATTTAGCAAGCAAGGTGATGGCATCTTCCTTGGCCACTTTTTCGGGCAGTGGCAGCGAATTTTCATAATATTCATCAAAGAAATATGCACAGTATTCCTTGGCATCCGACCACTTAGAAAGATCTTTTCTGGGCTTGGCGCCGCCGCGATCTATGCCAAACACCTGCTTTGTGAAATCTATATCCTTGGAAAGCACGGCATAGAAATCGGGATCAAATTGCTGGGCCCAGGTGAGAATATTGTTCACCACAGTATCGGTATCCATAGCGGAGATAAGGTTCTTGCTTATGTCGTTGAGCTTGGCACCATCGAAAAGTGCACCCGAAACACTCATCTTCTTAAGATTAAATTTGAATTTAGAAATATCTTCGGTGGGGTTAGCCCTGCGCCAATCCTCAAAATCGGATGCAGCAATGCTCATAAAATATTCAATGATAGCGCTTTCGGGCAGACCCTGCTGAATAAAGAAGTGCACGGCGGCTTCGGGATCCTTGCGCTTGGAGATCTTTCTCTTGCCGGCACCATCGGGCTTCATAAGGGGAGCTACGTGGGCATATTTGGGCGCCTTAAAGCCTAAAAGCTTAAAGAGCTGAATATGCTTGGGGGTGGAGGAAATCCATTCATCACCGCGGATCACGTGGGTTGTGCGCATTAAGTGATCGTCTACAGCGTGGGCGAAGTGATAGGTGGGAATGCCATCGGATTTAAGGATAACAAAATCCTCATCGTTTTCGGGCATCTCTATCTTGCCCTTTATTCCGTCTTCAAAAAAGATTCGGTTTTGCTCACTGCCGGGAGATTTAAGGCGAACAACAAAGGGTTCACCGGCCATAGCGCGGCGGATAGCTTCCGATTCATCCAAATTGCGGCAGCTTGCCCATTGGCCGTAGTATCCGGTGCGCTGCTTTTCGGCTTCCTGCTTTTCTCTGGTTGCAGCCAATGTGTCTTCCGAGCAGAAGCAGGGATAAGCCAAACCTTCGTCTAAAAGCTTTTTGGCAAAGCAACGGTAGATCTCACCGCGCTCGCTTTGACGATAGGGGGCATATTTGCCTTCCTGGCCGGAAAGAAGAAAACCTTCGTCCACCTTGATGCCGAAGTGATCCAGACCTGCAAGGATATCATCGATACCGCCTGCAACTTCACGCTTTTTATCGGTGTCTTCAATTCGTGTGTAGAACACACCGCCGGTGGAAGAAGCGATAATGCGATTGATCATAGAAACAAAAAGCACACCTACGTGGAGATAGCCTGTGGGGCTGGGGGCAATACGTGTGACCCTGGCGCCTTCGGGCAGATCTCTGGCAGGATAAAGTTCTTCGTAATATTCAGGTGTTTTATCTACATTAAGCAGATCGGAAAACCTTTTGATTTCGCTCATTTGCAATCCCCTCGTCGGAAATAATTTACGGGCAATACCCATTCAACATATTATCGCATTTTTTATCGCATTTTACAAGATTTTTTTCAAAAAAATAAGCGGTATTCACAAAGAATACCGCAAATTATTGATTTATTTATCCGAAAGAAGCTTTGCCAGCTCATCGCGGAAGGTGTTGATATCCTTAAACTGGCGATAAACCGATGCAAAACGCACGTAGGCAACTTCATCAATGCTCTTCAGCTTATCCATAACAAGGGCGCCGATAGTATCGGAAGAGACCTCTCTATCCAGCGAGTTCTGAAGCACGGCTTCGATCTCATCTGTGGCTTTTTCGATCTCTGCAATGGAGATGGGGCGCTTTTCGCAGGCGCGAAGCATACCATTGATAAGTTTGTTCCTATCAAAGGATTCACGGGATTCATCTTTTTTAACAACAATAATGGGAAGGCTCTCGATCACTTCATATGTGGTGAATCTTTTTTGGCACTTAAGGCACTCTCTTCTTCTGCGAATGCGGGAACCTTCGTCTGTGGGGCGGGAATCTACGACCTTGCTTTCTTCATATCCGCAAAAAGGGCATTTCATAGCATTTTCCTCCGCTGAATTTAATACATTTTGTATTATAACACAATATTTTGTGTTTTGCAAGTAGAATTATAGTGTGCGCAGACCCTTTGGGTAGTGGTTTTTCAACCTGCCGCCCGAGGCTTTTCCAAAGCCCAGCGCCATTCCGCACACCTTTACGGCTACGTATCCCTTATCTTCGCAGGGAATCTCCAAACCTTTTAAGAAATCTGCCAAAAGCGGATCGGAAGGCGAAAAATCAATGTACCTTTGGGCGCTGAAGCCTGCGGCGCTGAAAAGGGAATGAGATGGCTCAAAACGGCTGCCCTTTATGTAGCCTGCAAATATGCCCTGGCGCACCACGTTGGGCAGAAAATCCGTGTTGTGTGGGCAGATGAATATCTTATCCTGCTTCACAATATAGCAGGGGATGTCTCCTTTGAAGTTTTCAAGCCAGAAATTATTGAATATTTCGTTTTTTCCATTTGGCTTTGTAAGAGTTGAGATTGTGGGATTGCCCGTTCGGCGAAGCCTGGCCACAAAGTGCCCATCGCCGCCCTGCATTGGGAAAATGCGGCGGGCTTTTACCATTTCGGGGGTGTGGCATAGGTGGCTGAATGCGGGAATACCGAAATCTCTTTCAATCACTTCTAAAGCAAAATCGGGGTGATTTTCCAAAAACCATTCAACGTTAAGTTCGTTCTCCTGCGGGGCAAAGGTGCAGGTGGAATAGACGAGCACTCCGCCTTCGGCTACGCATTTTGCGGCGCTTTGAAGTATCTTTCTCTGCCTTTCGGCACAAGCTTCCACGTTCTTTTCGCTCCAGTTGGCGTTGGCCTGGCCATCGCGCAGCATCATTCCTTCGCCCGAGCAGGGTGCATCCACAAGCACCTTGTTGAAAAGAGAATGGCATGTGATTTCAAAATCGTCGGGTCGCGCGTTAGTTATAGCAATGTTGCCAATTCCCATTCGCTCAATATTGGATAAAAGGGGCTGGATTCGGTTGGCCACCACTTCGTTGGAAACAAGGAAGCCTTCACCCTTAAGCGCGCATGCAATGCCAACAGTCTTACCGCCGGGGGAGGCGCAAAGATCCAGCACGATATCGCCCGGTTGAGCATCCAGCGCGGCTACAGCCGATGTGGCTGAAGGATCACCTAAATAAAATGCACCGCTGTGGTGAAGCGGGTGATTGCCTAAAGAAGCAGCGCTGTTGGGCAGATGATAAACGTTGGTGCAAAAGGCGGAAGGGGAGAGTGGCTCACCGAGATGCCTTTCCACACGTTGAAGATCGGCTTTAAGAGTGTTCACGCGCAAGCCCTTAAATGGGGCTTGACCTATAAATTTCAGATATTCATCATATTGAGATCCCAAAAGGGACTGCATTTTTTGAAGAAACAGAGGATTAAGTTCCAAAAGTATCATTCCTTGCATAATTGGAATTTTAGAGCAAACAATAATGGCGAAAGAGGGGTGAACTTCGATGGAAAACAAGAAGAAAAACAACCAGCCCAAGGGCAAACCCCAGCAGGGCAAACCCGATTGCGGCGACGGCTGCAAGATGAGCGAAGAAAACAAGTAAATTGTGAATCGGGCGGATAAATATCCGCCCGAAATTTTTATTCTTGCTCGTGGCTATCGAATCCCTCGCCCAAAATAGCTCCGGCTTCTGCCACCATCACAAAGGCTTTGGGATCTATCCTTCGGATAAGAGAACGCACCTTCACAACCTGTGCGCTGCGAACGGCGCACATTATCATTGTTATGTCGTTGTTAGTGTAGGCGCCCTTTGCAGGCAGGAAGGTTACTCCTCTATCCAGAGTGTTTATAATTTCGTCGGCAATTTCTTGGTGCTTTTCCGAAACAATGTAGAGTATCTTTCCGTGATCGGTGCCGTAGAGCACGATATCAATTATTTTGCTGGAAACAAACAGAGCAATCACCGTGTAAAGTGCGCTTTCGGGCTCGCCATAAACTATAGCGGCTGCCGCAACCACAAAAACATCCATAAGAAGTATGCTGCGACCCATTGTGATGTTGGGAAATTTGCGGTTGATAAGTTTTGCGGCGATATCCGTGCCGCCTGTTGTGGCGTTTCTTGCCATCACAAGGCCGATTCCTGCACCCAGAAGCAAACCGCCGTAGATTGCGGCAAGGGTGCGATCGGTTGTGAACGGATTAGGAAAGAAAAAAGTTACTGCATCCACCAAGGAAGCCGAAATAAGGGTGGCAATACCTGTTTTGGCAATAAACTTAAATCCTATAAAAATAATTCCTAAAACAAACAAAGGAATGTTGAGTACAACGATCATCAAACCGGTGGGTAGTGCTTCGAATAAATAGTGAATAATAGTGGCCAAACCCGATACTCCGCCCGGGGAAATATGATTGGGTTCTAAAAAGCAAACAATGCTTGCCGCATAGCAGATGCTACCCAGCGTGATTATAAGAACATCCCAAATAAGATCCCATATAATGGCTTTTTTATTCTTTGCCAAATTGATCCCTCCTGAGTTAATTTGCCCTAATTTAGGCTACATATCCACAAGGCTTTCTTCCCATATGCGGGCAAAAAGCTCTTCGGCGCGAGCCTTATCGCCATTAAGCCAAAGCCAGCCGAAAAGTGCTTCCAGAGAAGTGGCGGCGTGATAATCGCGGCTTGTGGCGTTCTTGGGCAGAGAGCCCACGTGTGAATTTCTCGCGCGGCGCAATATATCCGCCTCCTTTTCCGAGAGAAGAGGGGATATTAATTCGCAAGCCTTGGCTTGAGCCGCAGCCTTCACCATATTAACCGATAGATCGTGCAATTTGCCGGGCTGAAAACCGGTGCAGGCCATCTTTTCACGCACCATAAGGGTGTAAACAGCATCGCCCACAAAAGCCAGCGAAAGGCAACTCATTTCTTTGGGTGTTATCATTAGTATCCTCCGAAGAATATTATGTTGTAATTATATCACAAAAGCAGAAAAAAACAAGGTGCAGAAGCAACTCTGCACCTTGTTTTATTAAGAAACGTAATCAAATTCAATATCGTGAACACGAACAGTGTCGCCATCGTGCACGCCTGCTTTTTTAAGCGAGGCAATAATGCCGCTTTGCTGAAGCACGCGCTGGAAATACTGGAGAGATTCGTAGTCTTCCGGATCCACAGTCTCCAATATCTTAAGCAGCCAGGGCGCATCTATGCAGTAAACGTCGTCTTCCACGGTGATCTTAAATGCGCGGTTGCCTTCGGCCAGATTGATTTCGGGCTTGGGCTCAGCTTCGTAGGTAACAACGGGGGGAAGCTGAGAAAGCGATTCGGCCACAAACTTCATAAGTTCATCCAGGCCCTGCCTTGCGGCGGCTGCGATGGGGAAGAAGGTGTGCCCCTTAGATTCAAAGAACTCCTTTGCTTCGGCTATCTGTTCGGGGGTGGCTATATCGCATTTGTTGCCGGCAACTATCTGCTTCTTTTCAGCTAATTCGGGATTGAAGAGCTCCAGTTCGCGATTGATCTTCTCAAAATCTTCAAAGGGATCGCGACCTTCGCAGCCCGAAATATCCACAACGTGCACGAGCATCCTGCAGCGCTCGATATGGCGAAGGAAACTGTGGCCCAGACCAACGCCATCGCTGGCACCTTCGATAAGACCGGGGATATCGGCAACCACAAAGGACGTACCTTCATCGATTCTCACAACACCCAGCACGGGAGTGAGGGTGGTGAAGTGATAATTGGCTATTTTGGGCTTGGCTTCGGATACCATAGAGATAAGTGTGGATTTGCCCACGTTGGGGAATCCGGCAAGACCTACGTCGGCAAGCAATTTCAATTCCAGCACGGCATCCAGCTCTTCACCGGGCATACCGCTCTTGGCAAAGCGAGGCACCTGACGTGTGGATGTGGCAAAATGATTATTTCCCCATCCGCCTTTGCCCCCCTGGGCAATAATGGTGGGCTCGGCGGAGGAAATATCGGCAATAAGCCTGCCTGTTTCCGCATCCTTCACCACAGTGCCCAGTGGCACTTTCACAATAAGATCGGGTGCGCTTTTGCCGCTGCAGCGCTTATCTCGGCCGTTCTCGCCGTTTTGCGCGGTGTATTTTCTCTTATATCGGAAATCAGCCAGCGTGGAAAGATTGCTATCACCCACAAAGATAATATTGCCGCCACGGCCTCCGTCGCCTCCGTCGGGCCCGCCTGCAGCTACATATTTCTCGCGGTGAAAGGAGACAGCGCCATTGCCGCCATCACCTGCTTTAAGATGTATTTTAGCTATATCTACAAACATTGGATTTCTCCTTCGCTTTGCTAAAATAAAAAATCCCAGGAGAATCCCGGGATTTTTATTTCAATTACTGCTCTACAGCGTAGATGCTGACCTGCTTGCGATCCTTGCCAACACGCTCGAACTTTACCTTGCCGTCGATAAGAGCGAACAGGGTATCGTCGGAACCGCGACCCACGTTTACACCGGGATGGATGTGGGTGCCTCTCTGCCTAACAAGGATATTGCCGGCCAGAACAAACTGACCATCGGCACGCTTAACGCCAAGTCTCTTGGATTCGCTATCGCGGCCGTTCTTGGTGGAGCCCATACCTTTTTTATGGGCAAACAGCTGAATGTTTATCTTTAACATATTAGTTAGCCTCCGTTTTAATAGTCATGTAACCGTTGTATTGTTTTGCAAGCTCCGCAAGGTGAAGCCTTAGACCTTCCAGCACAGTAGCGCAACCGCTGCTATAGCCTTCATTAATAATAAGCTGCATATCGCCTTCATCCACCGATATATCGGCTGTGGCCGATTCGATCTCGGTGATGGTGTTGGCTGCCATATATGCCGCAGAGGAAACTGCCGCACATATTATCCTGCCTTGCTCATCCTCGGCATGGCTTGTGGCATGGCCGCTTATCTTAAAACCTTTAAGCTCTTTTCCGTTGCGGAAGAAAACCACACGGATCATTATTATTCTGCCTTATCCTCAGCCTTAGCAGCAGTCTTCTTAGCGGTAGAAGTGGTCTTCTTAGCTGTGGAAGTAGTCTTCTTAGCTGCGGCCTTGGGTGTTGCTTCGCCTTCGGCAACTGCTTCGGTAGCAGCGGGCTTCTTGGCGGTAGCGTTGATTTCAAGAATCTGGATCTTGGTGTAGGGCTGCCTGTGGCCGATTCTGCGCATGCTGCTGCCCTTCTTGGGCTTGTAGGTAAGAATGTTGAGCTTCTTGCCCTTGCCATGCTTAACGATTTCGGCTACAACTGTGGCACCCTTAACATAGGGAGAACCAACCTTAAGAGTTTTGCCGGTGTTTACTGCAAGAACCTTATCAAAGGTTACGTTGCCTTCTGCGGCATCCAGCTTTTCGATGTAAAGAACGCTGTCTTTCTCTACACGGTACTGCTTTCCGCCTGTCTCGATGATTGCGTACATATTTAGCACCTTTTTTCTATAGACTCGCTATTAAGAAGGTGGCGCTTTTTGGGCGCACTTTTAAGAACCTACAATAAGCGGCTTAAAGAGTATATCACCAAACAGAGCGTGTGTCAAGTAAAATTTTGCCGTAAAAATGATAATATTAGCGCAAGGAAAGTGTTGCGTTTTATAGGTGTGGGAGTGTATAATATAAAATGTATGTATATATGCTGATTCAGCAAACGAAAGGAAATACCTATGCTTGAAAAATTAGGCGAAATTGAAGCAAGATTTGAAGCGGTCAACACCGAACTCACCCTGCCTCAAACTGCATCTGATCAGGAACTCTATAAAAAACTTATGAAGGAATATAAGCAGCTTTCCCCAATAGTGGAAAAATTTCGCGAGTATAAATCTGTTTTGGCCACAAAGTCCGAAGCGGAAGAGCTTTTGCACTCTGCAGAAACCGATAGGGAGCTTAAAGAGTTGGCTCAGATGGAATTTGATGAGAGCCGCGAAAAGTTGGACGTTATTCAGGACGAATTAAAGACATTGCTTCTGCCCAAGAATCCCGACGACGATAAGAGTGCCATCGTGGAAATCCGCGGCGGAGCGGGCGGCGATGAAGCAGCTCTTTTTGCGGGAGTGCTTATGCGCATGTATTCCATGTATGCCGAAGCGCGCCGTTGGAAGGTGGAGATAATGAACGGCAATGAGACCGAACTCGGCGGCTATAAGGAAGTCAGCTTCCTTGTGGAGGGTGATGGCGTTTATTCCCGCCTTAAGTACGAAAGCGGTGTTCACCGCGTTCAGCGTGTTCCCGAAACCGAGGCATCGGGCCGAATTCACACCTCCACTGTCACGGTAGCCGTGCTTCCCGAAGCCGAAGAGGTGGAAATAGAAATAAATCCTGCCGATCTGCAGATAGATACTTACCGCTCGGGCGGTGCAGGCGGCCAGCACGTTAATAAAACGGAATCGGCCATTCGTATCACACATATGCCCACGGGGCTTGTGGTGGAATGCCAGGATGAGCGCAGCCAGCATAAAAACCGCGATAAGGCGATGAAGGTGCTTCGCTCCAGGCTTTATGATATGATGCGCCAGCAAAAGGAAGACGAAATGAATTCCGATCGTCGGGCTCAGGTGGGCACAGGAGATAGGTCGGAAAGAATTCGCACCTATAATTTCCCCCAGGGCCGCGTTACGGATCACAGAATAGGCCTCACTCTTTATAAGATTGAGCAGATCTTAAATGGTGATATGGACGAAATCATTGATGCGCTCACCACACATTATCGCGCAGAAATGCTTAAGTCGGGCGCAGGTGAATAATAAATGAAGACTAAACATATTAAGATAAACAATATCCTTGAGCACAGCAGCGGTGTGCAGAAGGCTGCCGCCATTCTTAAAGACGGCGGTGTTGTGGCTATTCCCACAGAAACAGTCTATGGTCTGGCTGTTTCTGCCTATAATGAGGATGCTATAGCCAAGGTGTTTAAGGCAAAGGGCAGGCCGCAAGATAATCCTCTTATCGTGCATATATCGGAATTTGATATGCTGGAAGAGTTGGTAAGCGAAGTGCCCGATAATGCTTTGGAGTGCGCCAGACTCTTTTGGCCCGGCCCGTTCACAATGGTGTTGCCAAGGTCGGAAAAAGTGCCCGATGCTGTCACAGCAGGTCTCAACACCGTGGCTGTGCGTATGCCATCCAACACGGTGGCTCGCGCCATTATAGGAGAGAGCGGCCTGCCTCTGGCGGCTCCCTCGGCCAATATATCGGGTGCTCCCAGCACCACCACCGCCCAGCACGTGCTTGCGGATATGGATGGAAAAATAGATGCCGTGGTGATCTCCGCTCCTGCAAAGGTGGGTTTGGAATCCACCGTTGTCACTTTCTGCGAAGAGCATCCCGTGCTGCTTCGTCCGGGCGCTGTCACGGTGGATGAGCTTCTGAAGGTGCTGCCCGATATGGAAATAGCCGATGCTGTGCTGCAGAAGATGGAATCGGAAGCCCCCGTGCCTTCTCCGGGAATGAAATATAAGCATTATGCCCCCTCCATCGAAATGGAGATGGTGGTGGGCGGCAGCGCGGATTTTGCCGCCTATGCTAATAGCTGTGGTGATGTTTGCGCTGTTTGTTTTGATGAAGATGCACCGCAGCTTAGCGTGCCCTATGTTTCTATTGGCGCTGCTGCCGATTATGCCGCGCAGGCATCAAGGCTTTTTGATGCGCTGCGAGAAATCGATACAAAAGGAAAAGAAAAAGCACTGGCCCACGCTCCCGAAACCCAAGGAATCGGCCTTGCGGTTTATAACAGGATGCTCAGAGCCTGCGCTTTTAAGGTGAAAATGCTATGATAATTATTGGCCTCACAGGGCCAACCGGGGCGGGAAAGACCACCGCTTGCGAGACATTTCGTCGGCTTGGTGCAGCAGTTATAAATGCCGATAACAGCGCCCGTAAGGTCACGGAAAAGGGAAGCCCCGTTTTGCAAAGGTTGGCAGAATATTTTGGAAACGATATTCTGGTTTCCGGCGAATTGGATCGCAGGGAACTGGCTCGCCGCGCCTTTGCCGATAAGGATAGCACCGAAAAATTGAACGAGATAACACTGCCCTTTATTGTGGAATATATTAGGGGCGAAATAGCTCAAGCCGAAAAGAGCGGGGCAAAATCTGTGGTGCTGGATGCTCCCACCTTGTTCGAAAGCGGATGCGATAAGATCTGCCATACCACTGTAGCTTTGCTTTCCGATTCCAGTCAGCGCCTTTCCAGGATAATCGACCGTGATGCATTAAAGCAGGAAGATGCTACCTTGAGGCTGCAAGCCGGCAAGGGTGACGAATTTTACAACGCCAATGCTCGGTATGTTTTGCACAACGATACTTCTGTGGAGCAGCTTGCGGCAGATATCGAAAAGATATATTACGATATTATTCAAAAATATGGTAAGGAGCAGCCTTGATGAGACCAAAAGCAACTAAGGTGATAACTTTTATCCTTTTGGCGGCTGTGCTTATCGGCGCCATTGTGTTTGGTGTGGATTATGCGGAGAAAAAATGGGTCTACCCTATAAAATACAGCGAATACGTGGAAGAATATTGCAAGCTTTATTCCGTGGACGAAGCATTGGTTTATGCGGTGATAAACTGCGAGAGCGGCTTTGATGCAGAAGCACTCTCTCCTGCAGGGGCGATCGGGTTAATGCAAATCACCCCGGAGACGTTTCGTTGGTTGCAGACTAAGGATGACACTGTAATAGAGTTTGACGACGAAAACCTTTATGATGCTCGCACTAATATTAAGTACGGAGTGCTGCTGCTTTCACTTAATCTTCAAGAGTTTGGCAACACTCGAACAGCCCTTGCATCCTATAATGCCGGCAGGGGAAAGGTGAGCGAGTGGCTTGCAGACGAACGATATTCGGGGGATTCCAGAACACTCACCCAAATCCCTTATGCCGAAACGGAAAACTACGTGGAAAGAGTTTGCAAACATATGCAAAAATATTCCAAGAGATTAGAAAACGAATAAATGGCTAAGAAGCCCATATATTGTACAGACCGTATTTCAGTGCATGGCCGAGCCGTTCTTTGGCTCGCCGCAGATGCCGGGATACGGTCGATTTATTTACTCCAAGATCTATGGAGATCTCTGTTATGGATTTCCTGTTGAAATAGAATTCTGTCACCACTTTCTTTTGGCAATCGGTCAGTTCACTGTCGATTGCTTTTTTTAATGAAAACTTCAGCCGCTCCATCTGCTTGGAATTATCGGAGTAAAGCTGAGCGTGACTTTCCAGCCAAGGGAGATGATCACCGAATATCTCCAGGCTGAAGGTTGTTCTGTTCATAGCGTTATTCCTTTCTGTAGTACGATATTAATAGTTGGCCAATGCGCGTGCATTCCTGGGCATCGATGCAAAGGCTGACTCTTCTTCGGTTTATTTCCCGCCTTTGGCATTCGTTGGAAGGATATATATTCTCAAGCTCCTTAGCCTGATTTCGAAGATGCACCGCCCGTTCCAAATATTCAAGCCCTAAGTCCATCAAGTCCATAAAAACGCCTCCGAAAAATGTGGGTTTCAACTGCAAGAAGAATATAGCACGAGGTCTAAACACCGTCAAGGAGAAATATGACAAAATAACACATTTTGTGCGGTTATATCTTTGTTGCGCTCATATTGCGGCAACTTTCGGGGAAATTGCCATTAATTATGTTGACTAATAACACAAAATGTGTTATTATCTAATTGCCAAAGGAAGTGGATGTGTTGCAGGATTTCGGAAAAAGATTAAGAAATTTAAGGCTAAAAAAGGGATACAAGCAATCTCAACTGGGAGATATATTAAATATCTCGGCCAGCGCTGTGGGTATGTATGAAAGGGGTCAGCGCCAGCCGAGCGTTGATCTTATCCTAAAGCTTAGCAAGGTGTTCTCGGTCTCTGCGGATTATCTCTTAGGCACGGCAAAGTCGCCTGCCAGCGTGGAAGAGATTCTTAAGCAGATATATAATTCACTTTCCACGGCATCTGGCCTCACGTTCAATGGTGTAATCTTTGATGAAGATGATATAAAAAAGTTTTTCAACACCACCAACGTAATTGCCAACGTGATATTAAGAGATAAGGAGCATAGTGAATCCCTTTATTAATTAGGTAAAAAGGGTTTACTTTTGCTGCCGTATAATGTATAATTTACTGGATAATGGGTCAATTTTTATGTGGGGAGGGGTATTGATGAGCATATTTAAGCGCGTGATGTGCATGCTGTTGGCATTGGCTTGCGCTTTTTCGTTTGCCGCTTGCGATAATAAGGATAGTACCCCTGTTAGCATAGAAAAGGTAAAGGCTGCTATTTTTGAATCGCAGTTCCCCGAAATGGTTGAGCTGGGCAAGAACCAGCTTTCTAACTACTACAATTGTGATGAAGAGTTGTTTTCGGAGTTTTCGGTTTATATAGCCGATTCCGAGAGCCGATGCGATGAAGTTGCTATTTTTCGCTTGGCTGCGGAGGATTCCCTTAAGGCTGTGGTGGCGGCTATGGAAAAAAGGGTTAGCTCCCAGCTTTCTATCACCAACACTCAGAATTCTGCCGAGTTTATGAAGCTTAGCGAAAGGGTCCTTCTCAGAAAAGGGGATATGCTGGTGCTTGTTGTGTCCGACCAAGGGGAGGATATAGCCGAGCGCTTAAAGGATAAATTTGGTTTTAAGGATGTAAAGATCTAAAGATATCTGCCGAAACTGTGGCCTATGGGCTGCGGTTTCGGGTGTTTTTATAATTCAGCAGGCAAGTTTCGGCGTGGTTGCCCATAGTATGTTTTAAGGCGGTGAAGTGATGCAGATAAAAATTCGCGATATGAATATAAGCTATATCGATCAGGGAAGCGGTATGAATATCCTTATGCTTCACGGCTGGGGTGCTTCGGCAGCTTGCTGGAGTGGGATTATTCGAGCACTTAGCCCGTACTTTCGCATTGTTGCTCCCGATTTTCCCGGTTGCGGCCAAAGCGATGTACCTGCAGATGCACTCACCAACGATGATTATGCCGATATAGTGAAGGAATTTATGGAGAAGCTGGGCATAGAGGATGCTATTTTGTTTGGCCACTCTCATGGCGGTAGAGTGGTGCTGAAAATGCTTTCCAAGGGATACGTTTCTCCTAAAAAGATAGTGCTTTTCGGCAGCGCAGGCGTTGTCCTTCCCAAGCCCTTCAAGAAAAGGATGAAAATTGCCACCTATAAAACAATAAAAAAGTTGCTTTTGCTGCCCGTAATCAGAAATCATTCGGCAGGGCTTTTAGATAAGGCCAGAAAGGCTTTCGGCTCGGCCGATTATGCCGCTGCCAACAACGTGATGAGGCAGACTATGGTTCAAGTGATCTCCGAGGATCTGCGCCACACCTTTGGCGATATAAAATCGTCGGTGTTGCTTATATGGGGAGATAAGGATACAGACACACCTCTCGCTGCCGCAAAAATTATGGAATCAGCCATACCGGATGCCGGATTGTGCGTAATTCGCGGAGCAGGCCATTATAGTTATATTGATCGCCCCGGCGAGGTTGTTGCAATTCTCCAAAGCTTTTTGAAGAAGGAAATGGGATTATGATAGAGCTTATCATTAATATTGTTTGCCTGGCTGCTCTGATTCTCTCGGCGCTGCTTTCCTGCAAGCGCCAGGTGCAGATGCTCCAGCAGAATTCATATTTCCCCTCAAGATATGTAAAGTGGTTTATGAGCGGCAGTAAGGTTATAGATAAGTTGTTGCCCGTTATGTATTTGCTTCTTATTGTTCCGCCTTTTGTTGGGGTGGGCAAAGTTATCTATCAGCCAATAATGGTTGCGGCACTTTTGCTGCTTCGTTTCCTTTTGGCCGAAAGGCAGCATCGCTCTTCCATAAAGAAGCTGGTGTGGACTGCCCGTGTAAAACGCCTTTTTGCCACTCAGGCCGTGTTGCTGGCCATCCCTGCCGCAGGAATGATTATTTTCCCCAAGGGCAGCGTAGGATTTATTATCTGTTCTGTTGTGTTTGTGCTGCTTTGCGCACTGGATCCCGTGCTTGTGCTTTTAGCACGCACGGTAAACGTGCCTATGGAGCGCTCCATAAATAAATGGTACTTAAACGATGCCCGCAAGGTGCTGAACGAGAGTGGTGCCAAGGTCATTGGCGTCACAGGTAGTTTCGGAAAAACAGGCACGAAGTTTATCCTCGGCCGTATGCTTTCCGAAAAGTTTAACACAGTTGTTACCCCCGAAAGTTTTAATACCACGATGGGCGTTGTGCGCACCATTCGCGAAAAGGTTACCCCTGCAACCCAGATATTCGTGGCCGAAATGGGCGCCAAAAACGTGGGAGATATAAAGGAAATCTGCGATCTTGTTGCCCCCGATGCAGGCATTATCACTGCGGTGGGTCCTCAGCATCTGGAAACTTTCAAGACATTGGAAAACGTGCAGAAGACCAAATTTGAGCTTGCTGATGCAGTTGCCCGAAAGGGTGGGGAAATGGTGCTTAATTTTGAAAGCGCTCCCGTTGCCGATTACGCTGTGAACTACGAGAATGTTGTGAGCTATGGGCTTGGAGAGAATGCCGATGTTAAGATAAGCGACGTTGTCTCATCCAGGGATGGAAGCGAGTTTGCAATAGAGATCGAAGGCAAGAAGATCTCCCTTTGCACAAAGCTTTTGGGAATGCACAATGTGCTTAATATCACCGGTGCCGCTATTATGGCCTATCGCCTTGGCGTGGAGCCCGAAAAGATTGCTTTTGCTGTGCGCCGCCTGCAGCCGGTAGAGCATAGGTTGGAGCTTAAAGGATTTGTGAATGGTTCCCTTATGCTGGATGATGCCTATAATTCCAATCCCGTTGGTTGCCTTGAGGCTGTGAACGTGTTGGCATCTTTTGATGGAATGAAAAAGATAATCGTCACTCCCGGCCTTGTGGAGTTGGGCGATATTGAATACGAAAGCAACTATAATCTTGCCGCCAGAGCGGCGGATTGCTGCGATATTATGATATTTGTGGGCCGCGAGCGTGCTGTGCCCATGCTTAAGGCCGCCGAGGATAAAGGCTATAATATGGATAATGCCATTGTTGTGGAAACCTTTGCCCAGGCGGTGGATGTGCTTAGAGAAAAAGCCGATAGCAATAGCGTGATTCTGGTGGAGAATGATCTGCCGGATGTTTATAAATAAGCAAGAGGTGATTGATATGAAGATAAGAGTGGGCGTGTTTTTCGGCGGTATGTCGGTAGAGCACGAAGTCTCTGTTATCTCTGCTTTGCAGGCAGTAAACAATATCGATAAGGATAAATACCAGGTTATACCCGTATATATTGCCAAGAGCGGTGAAATG
>JAZRGE010000046.1:0-1612 GCA_045644025.1 Acutalibacteraceae bacterium
GCATGCGCTGGCGGCTATGTGACCATCGCGCTGCTCTTCACGCTGATCGTCAGCCTCGGCATGGTCGCCGTCGCCCTCACCCCCATGGGCAACGAGCGCTGCATGGATCTACACATCACTATCCCCGAGAGCCTGCGCTACGTCAACGAGTTTGACGAGGTGTTCGCGCAGTTCACCAAGTCTCACCGGCTGCTGCAGGCCAAGACCACCAACATGGGTAGCCTGTACAAGCTGCACTACCGGGTGGAGATGAAAGACACAAAGCAGTCCCAGGCGTTCATTGACGAGCTGCGTTGCCGCAACGGCAATCTGGAGATTGCGATCTGTGAGGCAGCTGAGACAGCGGAGGATCTTTGATAAGAAATATAGCTAAATATCGCCGCAAGAGATTTTTGGATAAAATAAAAGCACCTTTCATCCGAAAGGTGCTTTTTAATTTATTTGTCCAGGATATTTCCCTCGGCGATATTTTTTTCCAGCAGTTCCATTTTATAATCATAAAGCAGCTTGGAAACTTCGGGGCCGGGGGTTGGGTCGGATTTATGCACTTCCATAGCCTGTGTGCGTGTAACATTATGCTCGCGCCAGGCAAGTCCGCCGCCGATATCATTGAGTATCACGGGATCAAATCTATCCAGCACGTGTGCAAATTTTGCATCGTTTGTTTTGCCTTCTTCAAACTCTTCCCAAAGGCCGCGTATATAGTCGCGCTGGTCGTCGGGCAGAATACCAAATATCCTATCGGCTGCTTTTTGCTCTCTTTCGGCCTTTGTTTTATTGGCTTCGGCATCGTAAACGTAGGTATCGCCCGCATCTATCTCTATGATATCGTGGATCACCACCATGCTCATAACCCTGAATCGGTCGATCTCAATATCGGAATGCTCGGCCAGGATAAGTGCAAGCAGGGCTAAGTGCCAGGAGTGCTCGGCGCTGTTTTCTTTGCGCTGCTGGTCGGCATTATAGGTGCGCCTGAAAACATTTTTGATCTTATCTGCCTCTAATAGAAAAGCAATCTGTTTTTCCAATCTTTCGTTCTTTGTCATATTTTTATTTCACCACTTTCTACAAGTGCATTTACTTTCAGCACGGCCGCTTGGGTCTTAGCATCGGTTACTTCGCCTTTAAGGATCATATTCACAAAGTCTTTAAGCGGAATTTTCTCAACTTCCAGGAATTCGTCGTCGTCGGGATCACACTCACCGTAGGAAAGACCGGTGGCGGCAAACATATATATTTTTTCATCGCAATATCCCGGGGATGGGTAAAGCACGCCGAGAGGATAGTAATTTTCGGCTGTGGCGCCTGTTTCTTCTTTGAGCTCACGCTTGCCGCATTCCAATGGATCTTCGCCACATTTATCACGCTTGCCTGCAGGAATCTCCAGCAGCACTTCACCGTAGGGATAGCGGAATTGGCGCACGGCCAGCACCTCTTTTTTATCCGTGAGTGCTACCACGCAAACTCCGCCGGGGTGCATCACCACTTCGCGTGAAGCAGTGCCGCCGTTGGGAAGCATTGCTTGATCTACTTTAGTGGTGATTATCCTGCCGCTGTAGATGATTTCACTGGATAATGTTTTTTCGATGAGATTCATAGAGATCCTCTTTTC
>JAZRGE010000047.1:0-10762 GCA_045644025.1 Acutalibacteraceae bacterium
TCCCGCTGAGCTCGGCGTGAAGGAAAAAGTTCGCGCTATCATCCTTAACCAGCTCATCGAGCAGTATTCCGGCGAAGAGCTCAAGGAAGCTATCCGTGACAACATGGATAAGCTCATTCCCAAGCATGTTATCCTCGATGATATCTTCGCTTCCGTTAACTACCTCAACTGCCTTGCCAACGGCGTCGGCACCCCTGACGATATCGACCATCTCGGCAACCGCCGCATGAGAAGCGTTGGCGAACTGCTCCAGAACCAGTTCCGTATCGGTTTCAGCCGTATGGAGCGCGTTATCCGCGAGCGTATGACTCTGCAGGACCTCGATATCATCACTCCTCAGAGCCTTATCAATATCCGTCCCGTAACTGCAGCTATCAAGGAGAATCTTGATAACCTTATTCCCAAGCACATCACACTTGATGATATTTTTGCTTCTATCAACTACTTTATGGGTCTGCCCCACGGCATCGGCACCACCGATGATATCGACCATCTGGGCAACCGTAGAATCCGTTCCGTTGGCGAGTTGCTGCAGAATCAGTTCCGCATCGGCTTCTCCAGAATGGAAAGAGTTGTTAGAGAAAAGATGAATCTTCAGGCTCAGGATGCCGATGCAGTGACTCCCCAGTCTCTCATCAATATCCGTCCTGTTGTGGCCGCTATTAAGGAGTTCTTCGGATCTTCGCCCCTTTCCCAGTTCATGGATCAGACTAACCCGCTTTCCGAGCTCACTCATAAGCGTCGTCTGTCTGCTCTGGGTCCCGGCGGTCTTTCCAGAGACCGTGCCGGATTCGAAGTTCGAGACGTTCACTACAGCCACTACGGCCGTATGTGCCCCATCGAGACTCCCGAAGGCCCCAACATCGGTCTGATCTCCTATCTTGCAACATTTGCAAGGATAAATGAATATGGCTTTATCGAGGCTCCCTTCCGCCCTGTGGATAAGGAGACAGGTAAAGTTATGGATAAGGTCGTCTATATGTCGGCCGATGTGGAAGATGATTACATCGTAGCTCAGGCCAACGAGCCCCTGGATGAAGAAGGCCGTTTTGCTAATGCTAAGGTTAACGCCCGTTGCCGCGATGAGTTCCTTGAAGTTGAAGCCGACAGAGCCGACTTTATGGACGTTTCGCCTAAGATGGTTGTTTCCGTTGCCACCGCTATGATCCCCTTCCTTGAGAACGACGATACCAACCGAGCTCTCATGGGCTCCAACATGCAGAAGCAGGCTGTGCCTCTGCTGTGCCCCGAAAGCCCCATTGTTGCCACCGGTATGGAATATAAGGCAGCTGTGGACTCCGGTGTTGTTGTGCTTGCTAAGAATCCCGGTACTGTTAAGTATGTTTCTGCTGATAAGATCGTTATCAAGCAGAAGGGCGGCGATCTGGATGAGTATGAGCTCATTAAGTTCCTGCGCTCCAACCACGGTACCTGCATCAATCAGAAGCCTATCGTTGAGGTTGGCCAGAAGGTAGCCGCCGGCGAAGTTATTGCCGATGGCCCTGCCACCTGCGACGGCGAGATCAGCCTTGGACGTAATGCCCTTATCGGCTTTATGACTTGGGAAGGCTACAACTACGAAGACGCTGTTCTTATCAACGAAAAGCTGGTAAGAGACGATATCTACACCTCCATTCATATCGAAGAATATGAGCTGGAAGCCAGAGATACCAAGCTTGGCCCCGAAGAGATCACAAGGGATATCCCCAACGTTGGTGAAGATGCCCTTAAGGATCTGGATGAGAGAGGTATTATCCGTATCGGTGCTGAGGTTCGCGCCGGTGATATTCTGGTAGGTAAGGTAACACCCAAGGGTGAAACAGAACTTACCGCAGAAGAGCACCTGCTTCGCGCCATCTTCGGCGAGAAGGCAAGGGAAGTGCGCGATACTTCTCTGCGTGTGCCTCACGGTGAATACGGCACCATCGTTGATGTTAAGGTGTTCAACCGCGAAAATTCTTCCGAACTCAACCCCGGTGTTAACCTTGTGGTTCGTTGCTACATCGCCCAGAAGAGAAAGATCTCTGTTGGTGATAAGATGGCCGGCCGCCACGGTAATAAGGGTGTTGTTTCCAGAATTCTGCCCACCGAGGATATGCCCTACTTGCCCGACGGTACTCCCCTGGATATCGTTCTTAACCCCCTGGGCGTTCCCTCCCGTATGAACATCGGTCAGGTTCTTGAAGTTCATCTGGGCTATGCCGCTAAGGCATTGGGCTGGAAGGTCGCCACTCCTGTATTCGATGGCGCCCACGAAACCGATATCCGTGCCTGCTTCAGAGCAGCCGGTATGAGGGAAGACGGTAAGGTTCAGCTCTTCGACGGCCGTACCGGTCAGCCTTTTGATAACCCTGTTACAGTAGGTTATATGTATTATCTCAAGCTGCATCACCTGGTAGACGATAAGATCCATGCTCGTTCCACCGGCCCCTACTCGCTGGTTACTCAGCAGCCTCTGGGCGGTAAAGCTCAGTTCGGCGGCCAGCGTTTCGGTGAAATGGAAGTTTGGGCACTGGAAGCTTACGGTGCTGCCTACACCTTGCAGGAAATTCTCACCGTTAAGTCCGATGATCTTGTGGGCCGTGTAAAGACCTACGAGGCCATTGTTAAGGGTAAGAACGTTCCCAATCCCGGCATCCCCGAGTCCTTCAAGGTTCTTATTAAGGAACTTCAGTCTCTCGGCCTGGATGTTAAGGTTCTGGATAGCGAAGAGAACGAAATCGATCTTCGCCAGACCTACGAGGAAGACGATGATATCGGCTTCAACTCTATTCACGACGACGGCTCTCTGCTCAGCGAGGCTCAGGTAGTGCCCGAAAACATGGAAGGTTTTGCTACTCTGGACAGCAACGGCGAAGAGATCATAGAAACCGCTGAGGAAAGTTATCTCGACTTTGCCGACAGCGACGAAGAAATGTAAAGGAGAAGAAGAACTATGGAAAGTATCGAATTTGAATCCATCAAAATAGGTCTCGCGTCTCCTGATCAAATCAGAAGCTGGTCTTACGGCGAGGTTAAGAAACCCGAGACCATTAACTACCGCACACTCAAGCCCGAAAGGGATGGCCTTTTCTGCGAGCGCATTTTCGGACCAAGCAAGGACTGGGAATGCCACTGCGGAAAGTATAAGAGAATCCGTTATAAGGGCAAGGTTTGTGAGCGCTGCGGCGTTGAAGTAACCCGCGCCAGAGTAAGGCGTGAGCGTATGGGCAGCATTGAGCTGGCCGCTCCCGTTTCTCATATCTGGTATTTCAAGACTATTCCTTCCAGAATGGGTCTTGTGCTGGATCTGTCTCCCAGAGTTTTGGAACAGGTTCTCTATTTCTCCAAATATATCGTTATCGATCCCGGCGATGCCAGAGAGCTGGAAAAGAAGCAGCTGCTGGATGAAGCCGAGTATCGCGATATGCTTGAAAAGTATGAAAACGACTTTAAGGCAGGTATGGGTGCCGAGGCTATCAAGGAACTTCTCATGGAAATCGATGTTGAGAAGGAATGCGAAGAGCTGAAGGCCGAGCTGGAAACAGCTACCAGCCAGAAGCGTGTTCGTCTGCTTAAGAGATTGGAAGTTATGGAAGCATTCAGGCAGTCGGGCAACCGTCCCGAGTGGATGATTATGGATGTTATTCCCGTAATTCCTCCCGATCTTCGCCCCATGGTTCAGCTCGATGGCGGACGTTTCGCCACCAGTGATCTGAACGATCTTTACCGTAGAGTTATCAACCGCAACAACCGTCTTAAGAGGCTTCTCGAGCTCGGCGCTCCCGATATCATCGTGAGAAACGAAAAGAGAATGCTCCAGGAGGCTGTTGATGCCCTTATTGATAACGGCCGCAGAGGCAAACTTGTCACCGGTCCTAACAACCGTGCTCTCAAGTCTCTCTCCGATATGCTTAAGGGTAAGCAGGGCCGCTTCCGTCAGAACCTGCTTGGTAAGCGTGTTGACTATTCCGGCCGTTCCGTTATCGTTGTAGGCCCCGAACTGAAGATTTATCAGTGCGGCCTGCCCAAGGAAATGGCTCTTGAGCTCTTCAAGCCCTTTGTTATGAAGCGCTTGGTGGAGACTAATTCCGCTGTGAACATCAAGGCAGCCAGAAAGATGGTAGAGCGCGCCAGCACAGAGGTTTGGGATGCTCTGGAAGTGGTTATTAAGGATCACCCCGTTATGCTCAACCGTGCTCCGACACTCCATAGGCTTGGTATTCAGGCTTTCGAGCCCGTGCTCGTTGAGGGCCGCGCTATCAAGCTTCATCCTCTGGTATGTACCGCCTTCAACGCCGACTTCGACGGTGACCAGATGGCTGTTCACGTACCCCTTTCGGCAGAGGCTCAGGCAGAGGCCAGGTTCCTTATGCTTGCTGCCAATAACCTGCTGAAACCCTCCGATGGTAAACCTGTTACCGTTCCTACTCAGGATATGGTTCTCGGTTCCTATTATCTCACCCTTGTGCGCGAGGATGAGCCCGGTGCTCCCGTTGTAGACGAAGCAACCGGCAACAAGCGCTATATGGTCTTCCGCGATAAGGACGAAGCTATGATGGCTTATGCCGATGGCGTAGTCGGTCTCCACGCACCTATCAAGGTTCGTATGACAAAGAAGACCGATGAGGGTGTGAAATCTGCCCTTATTGAGACTACTGTTGGTTTCCTTACCTTCAATGAGTCTATCCCCCAGAATCTGGGCTATATCGATAGATCTATCCCCGGCAATGAACTTCAGCTGGAGATTCCTATGCGCAAGCCCAACGGTGCTGTAAATAAAATCAACAAGGGCGAACTCAGCAAGATCGTTGATTGCTGCATCAAGAAGCTCGGCACAAGCGAGGCTGCCATTGTTCTTGATAAGATCAAGGCAACAGGCTTTAAGTACTCCACCCGCGGCGCTGTCACAGTATCTGTTTCCGATGCTGTTATCCCGCCCGAGAAGGCTCAGCTCATTAAAGATGCCGAGGCAGAGATCGATCTCGTGCTGAAGGACTACCGTCGCGGCCTTATCAACAACGATGAGCGTCTGCGCCTTGTAGTTGAAATCTGGAATAAGACCACCGGCGACGTTGCCGATGCTCTTAAGGGCAACCTTGATGAATTCAACCCCATCTTCATGATGGCCGATTCCGGCGCTCGTGGTTCGATGAACCAGATCCGCCAGCTGGCCGGTATGAGAGGACTTGTTTCCAACACATCCGGTCGAGTCATCGAAGTTCCCATTCGTTCCAACTATCGTGAAGGACTTAATGTTCTGGAATACTTCATTTCTTCCCGTGGTGCCCGTAAGGGTCTGGCTGATACCGCTCTGCGTACTGCAGACTCCGGTTACCTCACCCGCCGCTTGGTAGACGTTTCTCAGGATGTTATCATCAGAGACGACGACTGCTGCACTAAGGAGGGCCTCACTGTCAGCGCTATTCGCGAGGGCGATCATGTGATCGAATCTCTGGAAGATCGCTTGGTGGGCAGATACCTTGTGGAAGATTTCGTGGATGCCGATGGCAACGTTGTGGTGTCCAAGGATAAGATGATGGATGATGCTGACGCCAAGAAGATCGTGGCAGCAGGCGTTGAATCTATCCAGATCAGATCCATCCTTACTTGCCGTTCCAAATCCGGCGCTTGTAAGAAGTGCTACGGTTCCAACCTGGCAACCGGTGGAAAGGTTACTGTTGGCGAAGCTGTTGGTATTGTTGCCGCTCAGTCGATCGGTGAACCCGGTACCCAGCTTACCATGCGTACGTCCCATCCCGGTGGTATCGCCAGTGCAGAGGATATCACCCAGGGTCTTCCCCGTGTTGAGGAGCTCTTCGAGGCCAGAAAGCCCAAGAGATTCTGCTACCTCAGTGAGATCGACGGTGTTGTTTCCATCACCGAAGAGAAGAAGAATCATCGTACAATTCATGTTACCGACGAAAAGAATGCCGATAGCCGTTCTTATGCTATTCCTTATTCCTATCACATCAGCGTGAAGGATGGCCAGGAAGTTAAGAAGGGCCAGGCACTCACCGAAGGTGTATGCAATCCTCACGATATTCTGGATATTCTCGGCCCCGGCGCTGTTCAGGACTACATCATCGCCCAGATTCAGAGCGTTTACCGTTCTCAGGGTGTTGATATCAATGATAAGCATATCGAAGTAATCGTTCGCCAGATGATGCGTAAATTCCGCATCACCGATCCGGGCAGCACCGATCTTGTGATGGGTACCCTGGTTGAGCGCGGTGAAGTTTACCTTGCAAACGAAGCAATCGAGGCACGTATCGCCGCTGGCGAGACAGATTTGAGAGTTGCCGAATACGAACCCACTCTGCTGGGTATCACCAAGGCTTCTCTTGCCACCGATTCCTTCCTCTCTGCTGCATCCTTCCAGGAAACAACTAGGGTCTTGACGGATGCTGCAATAAAGGGTAAAATAGATCCGTTGTTCGGTCTGAAGGAAAACGTTATTATCGGTAAGCTTGTTCCTGCCGGCACAGGTATGAAGTGCTATAGTCATTCCGATGACTCTGAGACCTTCAACTACCTTTCCGGTGAAGATGAACTGGCATAAATGTATGTAATCGCTTAGGCGTTATATAAATTTTAGAGTAAGGAGGTGCAATATGCCAACCTTTAACCAGTTAGTTCGTAACGGACGCGAAACTGTGGAGAAGAAAGCTAAGGCTCCTGCATTGCTTAAAGGATACAACTCCCTTAAGAGAACAATGACAGACAACGATTCTCCCCAGAAGAGAGGTGTCTGCACTGCAGTTAAGACCTCTACCCCTAAGAAACCTAACTCTGCTATGAGAAAGATCGCTCGTGTGCGTCTTTCCCACGGTATTGAAGTTTCGGCCTATATCCCCGGTATCGGCCACAATCTTCAGGAGCACAGTGTGGTTCTTATTCGCGGCGGACGTGTTAAGGACCTTCCTGGTGTGCGTTACCACATTATCCGTGGTACTCTGGATACTCAGGGTGTTAACGGAAGAATGCAGGCTCGCTCCAAGTACGGTGCAAAGCGTCCCAAAAAGGCTGCTAAGTAAGCAGTAGTTAATTGACAGAAATCTCTGCCGCAAAAAATTCAAGCGGCGGCGTTATATACAACGCCTCCACTTGGTGCAAACGGGAATTTTGTCGCTCGAGTACCTATGATATCATAAATGTGAAGGAGGGAAGTTAAGTGCCAAGAAGAGGATTTATAGCAAAGCGTGATGTCCTTCCGGACCCGCTTTACAACTCCAAGATTGTCACTCGGCTCATCAACAACGTCATGCTTGACGGAAAGAAAGGTGTCGCACAGAAGATCGTTTACGGTGCGTTCGACATCATCGCTCAGAAAACAGGTAAGGATCCCATTGAAGTTTTCGAGCAGGCTATGGAAAATGTTATGCCTCAGCTGGAGGTTAAGGCTGTTCGTAAGGGCGGCGCAACCTACCAGGTTCCTTTTGAGGTTCGTCCCGAAAGGAAACAGACTCTGGGCCTTCGTTGGCTCACCACTTACAGCCGCACTCGTTCCGAAAGGACTATGAAAGTGCGCCTGGCAGGCGAGATCCTGGATGCTGTAAACGGTGTGGGCGGCGCAGCCAAGAAGCGCGAGGATACCCACAAGATGGCCGAAGCCAATAAGGCTTTTGCACATTACAGATGGTAATAACCACATTAAATTGCTTTTAGCATTCAGGAGGAAATTATGCCGAGACAAGTTTCGTTAGAGTCTACAAGAAATATCGGCATTATGGCACACATCGATGCCGGTAAAACCACCACAACCGAGCGTATCCTGTTCTACACAGGTATCAACTACAAGATCGGTTAGACTCATGATGGCGCTGCCACCATGGACTGGATGGAGCAGGAGCAGGAGAGAGGTATCACAATCACCTCCGCTGCTACCACTTGCTTCTGGAAAAATCACCGTGTTAACATCATCGATACTCCCGGACACGTTGACTTCACTGTTGAAGTTGAGCGTTCTCTGCGTGTTCTCGATGGCTCGGTAACGGTTTTTTGTGCCAAGGGCGGTGTTGAACCGCAGTCGGAAACCGTTTGGCGTCAGGCTGATAAGTATCGTGTTCCCAGAATGGCCTACATCAATAAGATGGACATTATGGGTGCCGATTTCTATCGAGTCCTGCAGATGATGCACGACAGACTTAAGTGTAATGCCGTTGCCATCCAGCTGCCCATCGGCTCCGAAGATACTTTTAAGGGCCTTATAGACCTTGTGGAAATGAAGGCCTACATCTACAACGACGATAAGGGTATGGATATTTCTATCACCGATATCCCCGCCGATATGGCTGATAAGGCTGAAGAATATCGCACCAAGCTTATCGAAGCTGTAGCAGAGCAGGATGAAGCTCTGATGGAAAAATACTTCGAGGGTGAAGAAATCACCATCGATGAAATCAAGAAGTGCATCAGAAAGGCCACCATTGCTAATGAAATGGTGCCTGTAGTTTGCGGTACTTCCTACCGCAACAAGGGTGTTCAGAAAATGCTGGATGCCGTTGTGGATTATATGCCCTCTCCGCTGGATATTCCCGCTATTAAGGGTATTGATCCCGACACCGAAGAAGAGACCGAAAGAAAAGCATCTGATACCGAGCCCTTTGCAGCTCTGGCATTCAAGATCGCTACCGACCCCTTCGTGGGTAAGATCTGCTTCTTCCGCGTTTATTCCGGTAAAGTTGATTCCGGCTCTACCGTGTATAACGCAAGCAAGGGCAACAACGAGCGTATGGGCCGTATTCTGCAGATGCACGCCAACCACCGCCAGGATATCGAGACCTGCTATGCAGGTGATATCGCTGCTGCTGTTGGTCTTAAGAACACCACCACAGGTGATACTCTCTGCGCCCAGAACGCTCCCGTAATTCTTGAATCTATGGAATTCCCCGAGCCTGTTATTAGGGTTGCTATCGAGCCTAAAACAAAGGCCGGCCAGGAGAAGATGGGCGTTGCCCTTCAGAAGCTGGCTGAAGAGGATCCTACCTTCAGGTGCTATACCGATGAGGAAACCGGTCAGACTATTATTGCTGGTATGGGTGAGCTCCATCTGGAGATCATCGTAGACCGTCTGCTTCGTGAGTTCAAGGTGGAAGCCAATGTTGGTAAACCCCAGGTTGCTTACAAAGAGACTATCCGCAAGCTGGCTGATGTTGACTACAAGTATGCCCGTCAGTCCGGTGGTCACGGCCAGTATGGTCACGTTAAGATCAAGGTCGAGCCCAATGAGTCCGGTAAGGGATACGAGTTTATCAACAACATCGTGGGTGGTGCTATTCCTAAGGAATATATCCCCGCTGTTGATGCCGGTATCCAGGGCGCTATGCAGTCCGGTGTTCTTGCAGGCTACAACGTGGTAGACGTTAAGGTAACCTTGTACGACGGTTCGTTCCATGAGGTTGACTCCTCCGAACTCGCCTTCAAGCTTGCCGGTTCTATGGGCTTCAAGGAAGCCTGCCGCAAGGCCGATCCTGTTCTGCAGGAGCCTATCATGAAAGTTACTGTTACTGTTCCCGAAGAGTACATGGGTGATGTTATCGGTGATATCAACTCTCGCCGTGGCCAGATGCAGGGTATGGAAGCCGTTGCCGGCGCCCAGCAGATCGTTGCATTTGTGCCCCTTTCCGAGATGTTTGGTTACGCTACCGATATGCGTTCCAAGACTCAGGGTCGCGGTCAGTATGTAATGGAACCCAGCCACTATATGGAGGTTCCCAAGTCCATTTCCGAGAAGATTATTTCCAGCCGTACAAAGAAAGAAGACTGATTTGAAAATAACTCTTGAAATTGGCGCTAAAACTTGTTAGAATATGCTTAACCGAGCGTAGATCTTATAACTATTATCTTCTATAAGGAGGAAACACAAATGGCAAAAGCAAAATTTGAACGCAATAAGCCCCACGTAAACATTGGTACCATCGGTCACGTTGACCATGGTAAGACCACCCTCACTGCAGCCATCACCAAGTACCTTTCTCTGAAGGGCCAGGCTCAGTTTGAGGACTATGCAAACATCGATAAGGCTCCCGAAGAGAGAGAGCGCGGTATCACAATCAACACCGCTCACGTTGAGTACGAGACTGATGCTCGTCACTATGCTCACGTTGACTGCCCCGGACATGCTGACTATGTTAAGAACATGATCACCGGTGCTGCTCAGATGGACGGCGCTATCCTTGTTATCGCTTCCACCGATGGCCCCATGGCTCAGACCAAGGAGCACCTTCTCCTTGCTCGTCAGGTTGGCGTGCCCTACATCGTTGTTTTCATGAACAAGACTGACCTTGTTGACGACGAAGAGCTCCTCGAGCTTGTTGAAATGGAAATCCGTGAGACACTTGATAAGTATGAGTTCCCCGGCGATGATACTCCTATCATCAAGGGCTCTGCTCACAAGGCTCTCGTTGCTGCAGACGATCCTTCTCTCCCCGAGTACGCTCCCATCCAGGAGCTGATGGATGCTGTTGACAGCTACATCCCCACTCCCCATCGTAAGGCTGACCTGCCTTTCATCATGCCTGTTGAAGACGTATTCACCATCACCGGTCGTGGTACTGTTGCTACCGGTAGAGTTGAGCGTGGCCAGCTCCGCACTGGTGAAGAAGTAGAGATCATCGGTCTTACCGACGAGAGAAAGAAGACCGTTGTTACCGGTATCGAAATGTTCCGCAAACTGCTCGACTACGCAGAAGCACGCGACAACATCGGCGCGCTGCTCCGTGGTATCGCGAAAACCGATATCGAACGTGGTCAGGTTCTTGCAAAACCCGGCTCCATCAAC
>JAZRGE010000048.1:0-15164 GCA_045644025.1 Acutalibacteraceae bacterium
GATATTGCACCTTGTTGCGGAAGCCTTGCTGCTTCACGCCGCCCACTATAGGCTGCAGGGGTGGATTTTCCAGCCCGCCGATGCGGCGAAGCACCTGAGCCACGGCGTTTTGCTTGATTTCCAATTCGGCGGCATAATTGATGTGGCGGAAAGCACAGCCACCGCATCTGCCTGCCACGGCGCAATCGGGATCAATGCGGCAATCGGCAGGAGAGATTATGCTTTCCACAATGCCGAAAGCAAAATTTTTCTGCAACTTCACTATTCTTGCATCTATCTCTTCGCCCACGGCGGTGTGCGGCACGAAGATAGCGGTGCCATCAAAATAGCCCACTCCGCTGCCCTCCAGGGTGACTGATTCAATTTTTAGGCGAATAATGTCGTTTTTCTTCATAATACCATAAAAATGGGCAGGCTTCGCCAAGCTAAGCCTGCCCGTTAAGATTACTTAATTTCAATTTTTTCGCAGCCCATGTATTTCACAAGAGCGGCAGGGATGGTGATGCTGCCATCGGCGTTCTGATAGTTTTCCAGAATAGCAGCAACGGTGCGGCCGATAGCCACGCCGGAGCCGTTGAGAGTGTGAACAAGCTGAGCCTTGTCCTTCACGTCGGCCTTAAAGCGGATAGAAGCGCGGCGTGCTTGATAGTCTTCGAAGTTGGAGCAGCTGGAGATCTCCAGATATCTGCCATAGGAAGGCATCCAAACCTCGATATCGTAGGTCTTGGCCGAAGAGAAGCCCAGATCACCGCTGGAAAGGCAAACAACCCTGTGGGGCAGGCCAAGCTGCTGAAGCACATACTCGGCGTCGTTGGTAAGTTTTTCCAGTTCCTCATAGGAATTGGCGGGATCGGCAAACTTTACAAGCTCAACCTTATTGAACTGATGCTGGCGGATAAGACCTCTTGTGTCGCGGCCTGCCGAACCTGCTTCGGCGCGGAAGCAAGCGGAATAAGCGCAATACTTGATGGGAAGATTCTTGCCTTCCAGGATCTCGTTGCGATGCATGTTGGTCACAGGAACCTCGGCGGTGGGGATAAGGAAGTAATCTTCGTTGGAAAGATGGAAAGCATCCTCTTCAAATTTGGGGAGCTGGCCGGTGCCTGTCATCGAAGCGCGATTAACCATAAAGGGAGGGAAAACCTCGGTGTAGCCGCGCTGAGTGTGGGTGTCCAGATAGAAGTTGATCACAGCGCGCTCCAGCCTTGCACCCAGATCTTTGTAGAAGTGGAAACGAGCGCCTGTCACCTTAGCGGCAGTCTCGGGATCGAGAATACCAAGATCGGCACCGAGATCCCAATGGGCCTTGGGCTCGAAATCAAAGGCGGTGGGCTCGCCCCAGCGGCGGATCTCCACGTTGTCGGAATCATCGTGGCCCACGGGAACGCTCTCGTGGGGGATGTTGGGGATGCGAAGCAGAAGATCCTGCTGCTTTGCCTCCAGCTCGGAAAGCTCGGCGCCCAGATCTTTTATGGAATCCGAAAGGCTCTTCATGCGCTGCATAAGCTCATCGGTGCTCTGACCGGCCTTTTTAAGGGCGGGAATCTGCTTGGAAGCAGCGTTCTGCTCGGCCTTCATGGCCTCGGTCTTGCCGGTGAGATCGCGCCTTTTGGCATCGATATCCAGAAGCTCATCGATCACAGCGTCCAGATCCGCATTGCGGGATCTCATAGCGGCCTTTACTCTTTCGGGATCGTTCTTAATTACTTTAATGTCCAGCATTTTTCAAAACCTCTTTTGCTAAATTGAAATTTATTCTGCAAGCCTGCGGGCAAAATCCGCCAGCTCTTCTTCACTGTAGTATTCAAGGGTGATGGTGCCTTTGCCGCCCTTTGCGGGGCTTATCTTCACCTTCCTGCCCAAAGCTTCGGTGAGCGAAAGCTCAACCTCGGTGCAGTAGCCGCTTTTGGCTGCTCTGGGGCGGCTCTGGGGTTTCTTGCGGCCTGCCATAGCCTCTATTTCGCGCACGGTGGCGCCTTCCATAGCGGCCTTGGTGGCGGCGGCAAGCACTTCTTCGTCGGTGATGGCAAGCAGAGCGCGGGCGTGGCCTGCGGTGATTTGGCCGCTAAGCAGCAATGATCTGATATCCTCGGGCAGACCGAGCAGGCGCAGGGCGTTGGCCACGGCAGGGCGGCTCTTGCCCACAAGCTCGGCAACGCGCTCCTGGGTGAGGGTGTAATCATCCATCAGCTTTTTATAGCCCTCGGCTTCTTCGATGGGGTTCAGATCTTCGCGCTGCAGATTTTCTATGAGCGCAAGCTGTGCTGTTTCTTCATCGGAGCATTCCTTGATTATTACGGGGACTTTCACAAGCCCTGCAAGACGGCTTGCGCGCCATCTGCGCTCACCTGCAATGATGCTATATACTCCACCTTTGGCAGGGCGCACCAAAATGGGCTGAATGAGCCCGTGCTGGCGAATGGATTCTGCCAGTTCCTCCAAAGCCTCCTGATCAAACACCTTTCGGGGCTGATCTCTGTTGGGCTCTATTTCGGAAAGGCGCAGCTCGGTGATGCCGCCGGAAATATCCAGGGAGTTTTCTTCAAAAAGTGAGCCGAGTCCTCGGCCGATAGCTCGTCCTTTTGCCATTTTGTTCATCTCCTGTTGTTCTTAAGAAATTCTTTGGCCAGCTTTTCATAAGCATCGCAGCCTTTGGAACGCTTATCGTAATAAAGAATGGGGGCGCCGAAGCTGGGAGCCTCCGAAAGGCGAACGGCGCGTGGAATCACGGTGGAATAAACCTTTTTATCCAGGAAGCGCTTCACTTCGGCCACAACCTGCTGAGTGAGATTCAATCTGCCGTCGTACATAGTGAGAAGCACACCTTCCAGCTCCAGAGAGGGGTTATAAAGTCTCTTCACCTGTCGCACGCTTTGCATTAGCTGGGAAAGGCCTTCCAAGGCGTAGTATTCACACTGAATAGGAATAAGCACCGAATCGGCGGCGGTGAGAGAATTGATGGTGATAAGCCCGAGAGAAGGCGGGCAATCGATAAAGATGAAATCGTAGTCTTCCCTTACCAAAGCAAGAGAAAGCTTCAGCTGCTCTTCCCTATCGTTCACGTTGATAAGCTCCACCTCTGCGCCTGCCAGGCTCATTGTGGCGGGCATCACCCAAACGTTCTTATAGTTGGTCTTAAGGATGGTCTCTGCGGCAGAAGCTCTGCCGATGAGTATATCATAGGTGGTGTTGGAAATATCTTTTTTGCCAATGCCGTAGCCGCTGGTGGTGTTGCCCTGAGGATCGGCATCTATAAGAAGCACTTTTTTGCCCCTGGCACCCACGGCTGCCGCAAGGTTCACGGCTGTGGTTGTTTTACCTACGCCACCTTTTTGGTTGGCAATAGCCACGATTTTTCCCATTTTTCCACCTCCACATATCTTTTTTAATATTATAGCAATCTAAAAAGATAATGTAAAGAAGATTTTGCTATGTTTCACGTGAAACATTTCATTGTTGCACAAGTTTTGTGCCGGGATAGTACCAGCCCAGGATCTCGGTGTAGGTGCTGCCGCAAAGAGCCATGTAGTTGGCTCCTGTTTGGCTAAGGCCCACGCCGTGGCCGTAGCCGCGCACCGAAAAGGTAAAGCCGATCCCATCCGCCCACTTCACGTCAAAAGCCGTGCTTCTTAAGCCAAATATCTTTCGGGCATCAGCCCCCGAAATGGTGGATTGGCAGATGGTGATGGTGTCCACACAGCCGTATTTATCGTTTTCGGCCGATTTGATCCACTCAGCAGGCTCTCCCGAAAGGGTGATGCCATTATTTCGGCATATTTCGGCAAAATTTTCTTGGGATATGGTTGTGTCTTTTTTGTAGGCAGGGCTAAGCAGATCACCTGCGCTTTCCACCGAGATAAGATAGGGATAATCTTTGCCCCACACGTGGGCGGCAGGCAGAGTGCGGCCGCAGGATAGGTGGTGATAGGCTGCCAGGATGGGGTGGCCTTGATAGTAAACAACCTGCCCTTGCACCGATTTTGTGATGCTGTCCAGCCGCGTGGCATATTCTTCGGCTCGCTCGCCCCATTTTTCCATGGCTTCGGCGCGGCTTATGTAGGCCTGATGCACGCTTGGGTCGTCCGAAAGGGCAAAATCTTCGCTGCCGGCCTGCTCGGCCTTGCAAAGAGCATAGGTGTAGGCCGCCACAGCCTGAGCCTTAAGGGCCTCGTCGTGATTAGACATAGACATTTCGGCTGCCACTACCCCGAAGATATATTCTCTGGCCGCCAATTCTTCTGTTTTGCCTGTAGCCGAGCGCAGAACTTTTATGGCGGGTGGCGGAGATTTGTCCGGTGCGGCGGTGGGCAGAGTAGGCTCTTCGGCCACCGCGGGCTCTAATGCCGCCAGCGGCACCACCAAAAAGCACAAAAACAATATTGCTGCCGCAAAAATTCGGTATTTCTTCATTTTTCTTCTCCTTCCAAGCCTTTGCTTATCGTTGACATTTCCCTGCATTGGGTATAAAATAATCAAAGCATCAATAAATTTTATGAGCCGAGAGAAGAAAACATACTCGGCCGAAAGGGAGATATATTTGAAACAGTTGCGAACGGCCGTGATGTACGGCACGGCGGCGGTGGTTGCCTGCACGGTGCGAATCTGCCAGCTTTTGTTTATGACAGATCCGCAAACGGGCTTCTTCTTCCCGCGCTACCAGCTTTTGGGCACGGTGCTCACCGTCTTCTATATTGCTGTTTTCGCCGCCACGGTAGCAATTTCCTTTATAGAAATGAAGGGCACGGTGAAGCTGAACCGCCAATCGATGGCCACAAGTGTTGTGCTGGGTATTGCGGGCGTTTTCACGCTGAGCGAAATATCTTTTTCGGGCTCCCCCGCCATGGATGCACTTAAGCTTGTGCTGGTGCTTGGCACAGCGGCCTATTTTATCTGCCGCGCGTTGCCTGCAGGCAAGGTGGATGCCAATGTTTTGCGCTGGCTGGCCTTGTGCCCCTGCCTTTTCTGGCTTTTGCAGGTGATAGTGAATTTTGCCGCTTATATGACGATTGCAAACATATCGGAAAAAACCTTCGATTTAGTGGCAATGTGTGTGCTTTGCCTTTTCTTTCTGGCCCACGGCAAGATAGCAAACGGAATTGGCACACCCAAAAGCGTGCGCCTGCTTCAGCCTCTGGGGCTCAGCGCATCTCTGCTTTGCCTTATATGTTCCCTGCCGCGTATGGCTGCAAACCTTTTCGGCACGTCTCCTATTCACGATGCCCATTCGGGTAAGTTGCTGTTTATAATCTATGCCGTGGCCGTGCTTTTCCTTCTGCCCGTGAGAGTGAAGGCCAAAAGCGCCGAATAAACCGAATATCATAATAAAACCAAAGGACACCTGCTTTTCAGCAAGTGTCCTTTGGCATATATGGGGATAAAATGGGTGGGCAGAATTAAAAAAGGGTGAGCTGACGCTCGGATGAATCGGATCGGCTTATGCGCACTATATATTCGGAATAGGTGGGGGTGGTGCGCTTGTTGCAGGTGGCCTGAATGCCTGCCGAGCACAGTGATTCTATCATTCGGTTGATGGAGTTATCGAAAAGGCGCAGGTCGCCAAATCCGTTTATCTTGCGGCGCGGCTCTTTTTCTTCGCTTTTTTCCGCAAAGAGCGCGCCAAAAGCGGCATCGCGCTTCTCCGGTTCCAGCGCGGCAATGCTTTTAAGCCTATCTTCGGATATGCCTGCCGCCAGAGCGCGGCTGCGCTGGGCATCATTGAATCTCAAAAGAGAAAGCTTGGCTGCCACGGCCGATTCCGTGAGCCCCAGCCAAGCGGCTGCGGCCGAGCGTGAGAGCCGAAAGGAATCCATAAAACGCCTTATGGCGGCGGCTTCTTCAAAAATATCGGGGGCGGCAGTGTGCACCGAATCGGAAATAGGCGCCACCGCCGATGTGGCGGCTGCTGCGGGAACAATTATGCAGGGCACCTTGGAAAGAGCGGCGCGGCGCGCGGCCAAAAGTCTGCGCTCACCCGTTATCAGCTCGAAACAACCGTCCTCTCTGCGGCACACAAGCAACGGTTGGAATATGCCGTTGCGCCTGATGCTTTCGCTCAGCCTGCAAAGCTCCGATTCTTCAACGCTTCGGCGAGGCTGATGGGGGTTGGGGAGGATGTCGTCGGCTTTAATATACCGCAGCTGTGGCTTGTGGCTGCGAATTTTGGGCAAAAACATAAGCGGCTCCCTCCTGTGATTACGATTGCATTATAGCAGGACAAGCCGTGCTATCCAAGCGTTTTGCATCGCAAAAACAGAGCGGAACCGCTCTAATTCTTCTTATTTTATGGGACTTTTTGCAATTTTACCGCCTGCTCTGGGATATTTTGGCGATAATTGCGATATTTTTCTTAAGATCACCGTGCCGCGCTCGTCTCCGTTTGGCAAAGTGTCTTCTATAAAGGCTTCTTTTTTAGCGCCGAGAATCTGAATGGCTTTTTCGGCTTCTATCAGCTCTTCGGCCGCCTTCTTGCCCTTCATTGCCACAAAGCAACCGCCCACTTTCACATAAGGCAGGCAATATTCGCAAAGGGTGTTGAGCTGAGCCACAGCTCTGGCAAAGGCAAAATCAAAGCTTTCTCGCAGTTCTCCCCTTGCGGCCTCTTCGGCACGTGCGTGAATTATATTGGCGCTGAGCCCCAATTCATCCAGCACCTCCTGCAGAAAAACAAGGCGCTTGTTTAGGCTATCCAGCAGGGTGAGTTCTATATCGGGGCGGGCAATTTTCAGCACCATTCCGGGAAATCCTGCTCCCGTGCCCACGTCTATCACCTTTGCGCCCATCGGGATATCTATTTGCTTCAGCGGAATAAGGCTATCGTAGAAGTGCTTAAGAGCAACTTCTTCGGGCTGAGTGATGGCTGTGAGGTTCATCACCTTGTTTTTTTCAATAAGCATTTCAGCGTATTTTTCCAGCCTATCTCCTGCGGCGGCATCAAGCACAATGCCATCCTTTTGGCAGAGATCCAGCACAATATCGGCTATAACGCCCATTATTCCACATCCTTTCCACGGCCCAATCGGATTATGAGCACCGAAATATCGGCAGGAGTTACTCCCGATATACCCGATGCCTGCCCGATATTTAAGGGGTGTATCTTCTGCAGCTTTTCCTGAGCTTCCAGGCGCAGACCGTCTATTTTAGAATAATCCAGATCCTTGGGCAGGGCCATTTTCTCCAATCGGTGCAGTTCTTTCACCTGCGCCAGCTGCTTTTGAATGTAGCCCTCGTATTTTATTTCCGTTTCCACTTTTTCGGCCACAAGACTTGGCAGTTCGGGTCGGTTTTTATCGAAGGGTGCAAGAGAAGCGTAGTCTATTTGGGGCCTGCGAAGCAGATCTGCCAATCTCACACCGCCCGAAACGGGAGATGTTTCACGTGAAACAAGAAATTCGTTCAACTCATCGCTTGCAGGGATGCCCTGCTCCTTAAGGCGCTGTATTTCGGCCTCTTTTAGCTCTGTGCGAAGCAAAAAAGCATTCCAATCAGCGTCCGATATAAGACCGTTTTCGCGGCCGAGAGCCATAAGTCTTTCGTCGGCATTCTCTTGGCGCAGAAGCAGGCGGTATTCGCTGCGGGATGTCATCATTCTATAAGGATCCATGCAACCTTTGGTCACCAGATCGTCGATAAGAGTGCCGATATAGGAGCCGGAGCGGGGCAAGACCATAGGTTCCAGACCCTTGATCTTCCTTGCAGCGTTGATTCCTGCCACCAGGCCCTGCGCGGCGGCTTCTTCGTAGCCCGAAGAGCCGTTGAACTGGCCTGCTCCATAGAGCCCCGGGAAATCCTTAAACTCTAAGGAAGGATAAAGTGCCAACGGATCTACGCAATCGTATTCTATGGCATAGGCGTTGCGCATGATCTCGGCTTTCTCAAAGCCCTCGATAGTGCGGTAAAAGGCGATCTGCACGTCTTCGGGAAGCGAAGAAGACATTCCTTGAATATACATTTCGTCGGTATTAAGGCCGCAGGGCTCAATAAACATCTGATGCCGCGGCTTTTCGGAAAAGCGCACCACCTTATCCTCGATGCTGGGGCAATATCTGGGGCCAACGCCTTCGATTACTCCTGCAAAAAGAGGAGATCTATCCAGATTTTGGCGGATCACGTTGTGGGTGGCATCGTTGGTATATGCAATGTGGCAAACCGAACGATTGCAAAGGGGCTTATTTGTGGAATAGCTGAAGGGCACGATGGGATCATCGCCTTCCTGCAGCTCGAATTTAGAAAAATCAAGGCTCTGGCGGCGGATTCTGGCAGGGGTGCCTGTTTTGAACCGGCGCAGAGGCAATCCAAGATTTATTAGGCTCTCGGTGAGCTCGGTGGCGGCAAACATTCCGTCGGGTCCGCCGGGGTAGTTCACTTCGCCCACGTATATTCTTCCGCCGAGATAGGTGCCGGTGGCCACGATCACAGCCTTGGCCGAAAAAGCTGCCGAAAGACGGGTGATTATCTGCCAGGGGTAATCCCCTTCGTTTGGTATTATGTCAACCACTTCGGCCTGCTTGATATCCAGATTTTCCTGAGCCTCAATGGTCTGCTTCATAAGATCGGAATAAGCACGGCGATCTATCTGAGCGCGCAGGGAGTGCACGGCGGGGCCTTTTCCCCTATTGAGCATTCTGCTTTGCAGCAGCGTGGCATCAGCTGCGCGGCCCATCTCGCCGCCAAGCGCATCTATTTCTCGCACAAGGTGCCCCTTGGCTGTGCCGCCGATGCAAGGATTGCAGGGCATATTGCCCACAGAATCCAGATTGATGGCAAATATCACCGTGCGGCAGCCCATTCTGGCTGCGGCCAAAGCGGCCTCTATGCCTGCGTGGCCTGCGCCGATCACGGCAACGTCGTAATTACCTGCAAAATAAGCCAAGATAACACCTCCTTCGATAAATTTTGCCTAAATCACTACAATTATATAGCACCAACCGCCAACTCGCAAGAAAAAATATTCCCTATATTCATATTTTATCTATATTTTGCCAAAGTTTTGTGCTAACATATAAGCAGAAAAAGAAGAAAGGATAACATAGATGCTTAAATTATCCAATATTTCTAAGATTTATAAAACAGGCGAGCTCACCCAGCAGGCGCTGGACGGAGTCTCGGTTGAGTTCCGCAAGAGCGAGTTTGTGGCCATTCTCGGCCCTTCGGGTTGCGGTAAGACTACCCTGCTCAACATTGTGGGCGGTCTGGACCAATACACCAGCGGCGATCTTATTATCAACGGTGTTTCCACCAAGAATTATAAGGATAGGGATTGGGATGCTTATCGAAATCATTCGGTGGGCTTTGTTTTCCAAAGCTATAATCTTATCCCTCATCAAACAGTGCTGCAAAACGTGGAGCTGGCACTCTCTCTTTCGGGTGTTGGCAAGGCAGAGCGCAGGAAAAGAGCCAAAGAGGCCTTGGCCGAAGTGGGTCTTGCCGATCAGCTTCATAAAAAGCCCAGTCAGATGTCGGGCGGCCAGATGCAGCGAGTGGCTATTGCGCGCGCTATTGTAAACGATCCCGATATCATTTTGGCCGATGAGCCCACGGGCGCGCTGGATAGCGAGACCAGCCTGCAGGTGATGGAAATACTCAAGAAGCTTTCGGAGAAGCGCCTTGTTGTTATGGTAACTCACAACCCCGAGCTGGCCGAAAAATACGCCACAAGAATAGTGAATATCCTGGACGGCCGCATCACCGCCGATTCCAATCCCCTTTCCCCCGGCGAAGAGGCTATTGAGGAATCGGTGGCCATAGCCAAAAAGGTGCAGCGCAAGGAGAAACGCAAGGCTAAAAAGCCTTCTATGAAGTTTACCACCGCCTTTGGCCTTTCCCTTAAGAATCTTTTCACCAAAAAAGGGCGCACCACCCTCACAGCCTTTGCAGGAAGTATCGGTATTATCGGTATTGCCCTTATCTATGCGGTGTCCAATGGTATGACAACCTATATAAACACCGTGCAGGAAGAGACTCTTTCTTCCTATCCGCTCACACTTGAAGCCCAGCATATGGATCTGGGAAGCATGATGCAGGTGTTTATGGAATCAGCTTCGGCTTCGGGCGATCACGATAAGGATGCTGTTTATCAAAAAGGCGCTCTTTATGATCTTGTGAACGCTCTCAACAAGATGGAGACTAAGGAAAACGATCTGAAAACCTTCAAAAAGTGGATCGAGCAGCAGTGGGAGAAGGATACTGGCAAGGACGGCCTGCACGATGCCATCAACGGTATTCAATATACCTATAACACCGATCTGTTGGTCTATACTCTCAACACCGACGGTACCGTGATCCGCTCCGATACACAGGAGCTTATGAGTGATATGTTGCTTAAGTTCTTCGGCGCTGTGATGGGCACAGACCGCGAAGAAACCGAGAGCAATTTCGCCGGCAATATGTCGATGATGAGCATGATGCCCACCACAGGCGGAATGAACCTTTGGCAGGAGATTTTGCCCGGCCGAAACGGCGAGATCATCAATCCCGTGGTGCAGAAGCAATACGATCTGATAGATGGCGGCCGCTGGCCCGCTGCCTACAACGAGATTGTGCTTGTTGTGGATGAAAATAATGAAATAGACGATATGACTCTCTACGCTTTGGGCCTTAAATCCGAAGAAGAGATGGATGCTATAATCGATGCCGCCGTGAACGGCACCGAGCTCACCGCCGAAACAAAGAAATGGACCTACGACGAGATAAAGGCCCTCACATATAAGGTGGTTTTGGGCAGCCAATGCTATGTTTACGATGCCAAAACAGGGCTCTACAACGATATCCGCGAGACCCAGGCGGGCCTTAAATATCTCTACGACAACGGCGTTGACCTTAAGGTGGTTGGTATTGTGCGCCCCAAGGAGGATGCCGTGGCATCTATGCTCACCGGCTCTATCGCCTATTCTAATCTGCTCACCGAATATATTATAGAAGAAGCTTCTAAATCCGATGTGGTGGCAGCCCAGAAGGATAGCCCCACCATCGATATCTTCAACGGCCTGCCCTTTGATGAATCCACGGGCAATATATCGGCCGAAGAGAAGCTGGGATATTTCAAGAATTACGTTGCCGAGCTTAGCGCGGAGCAAAAAATAGCCACCTACATCAAAATGAAGAGCATACCCGCCGCGGCGGAAGTGGAAGCCTACGTGGCAGGCGTGATGCAGACTATGGATCGCGCCAAAATAGAGGCAATGCTCACGGGCGTGCTCACCGCTCAGTTGGGAATGAGCCAGGAAGAAGTGGCCGATTACCTTGCAAATATGAGCGATGAGGATTTGAACGGCATTTTTGAGCAATCCATTGCCGCTCAATACACCGAAATGTATGCCAAAAAGACGGCCGAAACCTTGGCTAAGGTGCCTGCCGCTCAGCTTATGGCTATGATGGAAGCCGAAATGGCCGCTCTCAGCGCCGATCAGGCCGATATCTACTACGATAACGTGCTGGAATTCTCCAAATCCTCCCTTAAGGCCAATCTTGCCGAGCTGGGCTGTGTGGATCTGGAATCTCCCGCTACCATCAACCTTTATGCCACCAGCTTTGAGCAAAAAGACATTATCAAGGCCGCTATAGACAGCTACAACAAAACGGTGGACGACGTGGAGCGCATTGCCTACACCGATATCGTGGGAATAATGATGTCTTCTATCACCACCATTATCAACGCTATCACCTACGTGCTTATCGCGTTTGTGGCGGTATCGTTGGTTGTGAGCTCTATCATGATCGGCGTTATCACCCTTATCTCGGTGCAGGAGCGCACCAAGGAGATAGGCATACTTCGTGCGATCGGTGCCTCCAAGCGCAACGTTTCCAGTATGTTCAATGCCGAAACAGTGATTATCGGCCTTGCATCGGGACTTTTGGGCGTGGGTGTGACATATCTTCTTTGCATACCCATCAACATCATCCTTCATGCACTCACGGGCATTGGTAATCTTTCGGCCATCCTTCCCCTGCCTGTGGCTGCTCTGCTTGTGGGTATCAGCGTGTTGCTCACCCTTTTCTCGGGTATCATTCCCTCTCGTTCGGCCGCTAAGAAGGATCCCGTTGTTGCCCTGCGAACAGAATAAAATTGATATGTGCTTTAAGCCGCCCCGCCCATTTCCGCGGGGCGGCTTCTTATGTTTTGGCGGCGCCCATTTCCGCGCCGCGTTGCGCCTCGCCCATTTCCGCTCGGCGCCCACGGGCGGCAAGATTTTCAACGTGCGTTGTAGGGAATATTCTCCGAGCAGTCCGCCGGCATAGGCACTTCGATGCAAAAAAAGCAAAAAATCGGTAATTTGCCTACCTTATTATATATAGCAAACTTTTTGTGCAGGGATTCAGAAAAAATTTTTTAATGCTTTTTTGGTGCAAAACCCCACATGTTGTGGTGGCGCGGCGGCAATTTGCGCATAGGTGGAAAAGAGAGAAAAAAGGCAAAAAATGGGTAAAGATTTCGCTAAAAAAGGGTTGCTTTTTGGGGCGACTTATGATAACATTTATAATGTATTAGTGGAAATCGGCTTAGTGCCCCCTTTTGTCGGGTCTTGCTTAGCCCGCCAAAAGCCGCTGAGCCCAAATTCTTAGATTTTCACGAGGAGGAAATTTTTATGAGCAAACGCGTTTTATCCCTTTGCCTCGCTTTGGCTGTTCTGCTCTTAGCTCTGCCCATTATGCCTTTTGGCAATATGGATGCAAAGGCTGCAGGCAACGCCAGCGTAGTTCCCACCTATTCCTTTTCAAGCTGGCCTAGCACAGTACCGGAAAGGGTAGTTGCTACATTCGACGAGGAAGATGCCCAGGTTGGTCACACCAACTACTGGAGAGAAAATGGCGCCGATCAGTATGCCCCTCAGTATAAGGGCTACGTTTATTCCGGCGCGGCTACTGTATTCACCGAGGCTATTGTTGATGGTGAGTATAGAGTGGATTTTAGCAAATACGATGCTAATGCTACACCCAGCATCAATGTGTTTATGGATCCTGCAAAAAATCAGGTCCCCACAGTGAACACCAAGATGCTGAAGTTCCATATCGATACTACCGGTATGGATAGCGAATCTATTGGACCTACCACCGGAGTTCGTTTTATGCTGGCCGAATCCAATGGTTCTTCCGGCACTACTAACAGAGCTTATGTTGTAGACAATAAGACTTGGTACTTCCAGCCCGATGCCACAGAAGAAAATCCCAATCCCGAGATGGAGATAAAGAATACCGGCAATGCTAACGGTAATAGCATGTGGAATAGTTTCCTTTATCTTCCCAACGGTGTTAAGGGTACTGTTTATCTGCCTGTAGATGCCTTCTATCTTACTGAGACAAGCAAGATTAACAACTATAGGTTGACTTATACTCACTGGGATTCTGCTCTCGGCGCAAATGTCACAGATTACGACAGAGCTTTTGATAGAGAAGCTTGGGAACACTTTTTGACTAATATCGCTACTTCCTGGAAACATCAGAATTCCATCACCTTGAACATCCGCGATAATATCGGCGAAGGCGACTGGATTGCTGTGGATGGTTTCGAGTGGCTTATGGATTTCCCCCTTAACTCCCACCAGCTTCAGGTTGTTACTCAAGATTTCTCTAATTTTAGGAACTCCTTCAACTGGCAGTGGATGTATGGTACTCATGGTTCCTATGGTAACACCAACAGCGGTGCAACAAGCTCCGCTATCGGTACCAACTATCAGGTAGTTCCTCCCGAAATTGATACTACCGGCGGTAAATTTGCCGTTACTCCCAACGATTCCGATCCTACCCTTGCTCGTATTTCCAATGTTATCTATGGTGTGGGCAATTGGAATGGCGCTAAGGCCTTCTCTTTTGATCTGGATATATCTGAGCTTTCCGATATTAGCTCTCGTTGGATCAGAATTTACTTTGGCGGTAATATGACAAACAACGAATGGGCTAACAGTTCTAATTTCCATGCTCAGGCAGGCACAATCTACTTTGTTGCTGATGATGGTACTATTACTGTGAGCACCACTTCTGCTTCCAGCGATAAGAACACCACAAGAAAGCTTCCCAGCAAGTTTAAAGGTAAGGTTATCATTCCCCGCGAGAGCATCGTGTGGTATGATGGCAACGAAAACTATAAGGATCTCGACACCGCTTTCGACAACAACAAATTTACCTGTGAGATCTCTTGGGATCCTGCTGATAATGGTGTTGCTACCTATTATATAGACAATCTCACCTACTACACCGATATTGAAGGCCCCGAGGCCGGCTACAACTTCGCAACCGATAAGATCGGCTACGAATCCAACGGTGTGATTTCTTCCACTATTAATACTGTAGAAGCATGGGTTAAGACTACTGCCACCGCAGCAGGCACCATCTTCTCCGATAAATATACCTACCCCGATAAGAACTACGCCGATGGCTATGAGTCCTTCCAGATCGCTATGAACAAGGAAGGCAACCCCGTTGTTTACCTTTCTGCCGGCGATTGCACCGCTCAGTTTGTGGATTGGACAATCGATTCCGTTACCATCAACAATGGCAAGTGGAACCACATTGCTGTTGCTGTGGATCAGGAAGCTAAGGCTGTTAAGTTCTATCTCAATGGTATTGAAGTTGCCTCCAAGGCATTCGAGGCTTTCGATGGCGTAGAGATGGCTCGTCCCATCGTGCTTGGCCACACCATCAACAATTCTGCAAGTGTTAAGGATTGGTTCGATGGCGAGATCGCTAAGGTTGCTGTTTTCGGTGATACCAGAAACGCAGGCGAAGTGATGCTGGATGCTATCGGCACTATTGATACAACCGATGAGAATCTCCTTGCTTTCTGGGAGCTCAACGGCACTATCGATGCCACTCTCGAAGCTTACGATCAGAAGGTTACACCCGAAGACGAGAAGTACGATGAGTATGTAAAAGACATCACTGATGGTAGCTACACCATCGCTTTCCTCCCCGATACTCAGATAGTTAACCGCAGCTACTCCGATGACGTTACCGAGTTCGACTATTTCAACAATATCTACACTTGGCTCATCGATAATGCTGACGACTACAATATTAAGGCTGTTCTTGGCCTCGGTGATATCACCGATACCAACGACACCAGCACTGCTGCTGCCTGGTCCCATGTAAATTGGGAGTGGAACAACGCACGCCTTGCTTTCGATCGTCTCTCTGCAGCAGGTATCCCCTGGGCTATCGTGCAGGGCAACCAC
>JAZRGE010000049.1:0-8863 GCA_045644025.1 Acutalibacteraceae bacterium
AGTAGTTTTACAAAAAAAGCCGACGAGAACATTCTCGTCGGCTTTTTGCTCTAAAACTCAATGTTGAAAAAAATTTTGCTCTGGGCTTCTTCCTTGGCTTGGTTTTTCATAGAAATCCGCCCCTTGATGCCTACCAATTGTTTAAGCACACCGTCAATAGCGCAAGCCGTTGACTGCGACATTGTGGTAGAAGAACTTCCCGCCAGCTCAAGCGTCATTTTCTTCACCCTGCGCTTTCCGGAGCAACAGGTGTCTATTAGATTGTTGATACTATCATCATATTTAAACCATTTAAGTGTAGGCCTTTTCGGGAAACGCAGACCCCCAAATTCCGCTTCTACAAACCCGTACTGCTTTTTGCTGATGCTTTTCAATTCTTCATGAGTTACAACCACATCAGCAGAAATCCTACTGGTTTCACCACCCGCACTAACATCCTTTTGTTTCATCTTGATGCTACTGTTTGCTTCGCTGATACTAATTTTACAACGTTTTGCACCAATAAATTCTGCTACGCGTTGCAATTCATCCAACTTTTCCTTAAGTGTCCTACCAAAGATACCATCGGCCTGGATAAATCTTCCACGGTCGAAATTATCCACATAATATACCGCATTACAAACGGGAACGGGAACAAATTCTATTCCGCTAAACTCAATTGCTTCATCATAAAGGTATAAAACTTCTTCACCCGCGTCCTCCCCAAGCCATCCAATAGCACCCTCGCAAACATCAATACCACGGCGAACCGCATCATCCACAATAGCCACTATATTTGGAATGTTAAAATCCTTACTCCTATAATGTTCAGGAAATATGGGATTGTATTTCTCGACTTTGCGGGTATATTGTGCTTCCTTGGTTTTTTTGGCAATCGCTTCAACACCTGCTTTTGCTTCGCCAACTGTTTTTTTCCCGATTTTCACAGAACTTTGCACTATACCCGAAATTGTATCCACGGTTTTTTTCTTGTTGATTTCAATCTTCATATGTAGCACCCCATAATCACATGATTTTTATCACAAGAGAATTTGTTATTTTCGCGAACTTTATTCTATCATATAATTATTACGCATGCAATAACTTACACAAACTGTGGTCAATGTAGAAGTCAAACCCCTACAAGTATAAAAAAACACCCAAGCCGATAGGCTCGGGTGTTTTTTCTTTTATATTCTCTTGCCGCCCATATAGACTGCTTGGCGGTTAAGCTCGGAATCGCAGACCACAAAATCGGCCAAATTGCCTTCGGCAATCACACCGATATCGGTTCTGCCAAGCTGCTTGGCGGGGGTGGCGGTGGCAGCGGTGATAGCAACTTCCTTCTCGATGCCAAACTCCACAGCCTTGAGCATACAATCATAAAGATTGGTGGCAGAGCCTGCGATCGTGCCATCGGCAAGCTTGGCTATGCCGCCCTTAAGGAACACATCCTGGCCGCCCAGCTCATACTGGCCGTCGGGCATGCCACAGCAGCGCAGGGCATCGGAAATAAGGCACACGCGGCCGGGGAAAAGCTTGAAGGCCATTCTCACAGCGCTTTCGTGCACGTGCTGGCCATCGCAAATAAGCTCAGCCACCACGGCATCGTTCTCGCTGCCGGCACCGATGGGACCGGGATTGCGGTGATGAATACCGGGCATTGCATTATAAAGATGAGTAAGGTGAGTGGCACCTGCGTTTATCACGGCTTTGGCTTCGTCGTAGTTGCAATCGGTGTGTGCAATGGAAACGGTGCAGAGCTTAGAAGCGGCTTCGGCAAACTCCACAGCACCGGGCAACTCGGCGGCCACGTCGGCAATGCGCACAAGGCCGTTGGATGCTTCGTAAAGCTCCTTGAAGGCCTCAAAATCGGGGGTCTTCAGATAGGCGCCGTTCTGCGCACCCTTTTTCTTTTCGGAAAAGAAGGGGCCTTCCATCTGGATGCCTGCAAGGCGAGCATAGCCCTCGGGAGCAGCAGCATTAAACTTAGCGGCCTGCCTGAAAGCCTTATCCAGCACTTCGTAGGGCAATGTCATAGAAGCGGGGGCAAAGGATGTGATACCATTGGCGGCAAGATATTTTGCCATCTTTTCGATACCTTCGTATTCACCATCGGAAAAATCGGCACCGGAATTGCCGTGATTGTGAACGTCGATAAGGCCGGGGATCACATAGGCACCGCCCAGATCTACACCCTCTTCTTCGGGAATATCAAAGATAATTTTGGAAAATTTATCGCCTTCCACATAGAAGCTGCCCTGCTTAAAGCAGCCATCCTGTGTAAAAATATTAGCATTCTTAAAAAGCATAATTTTACCTCCGTTGCTTTTAATCTCTATTTTTATGATGCCACGAAAACGCCGCCGTGTCAAGAGAAAAGGGCATAAATTAATATGTCGATAAACATAATAATTTGTTGACAAATTGTGAACAAATTATTAAAATAGAATTGGGAATTACCCATATTAAAGGAGGAAAAATTATGGCATTTTGTACAAATTGTGGCGCTCAGATGAACGACGGTCAACAGTTCTGCACTTCCTGCGGAACAAAGGTTGCTGCTGCAGCTCCTGTTGCCGAACCCACTCCCGTAGCACAGGCTCCTGTTTATCAGGCTGCTCCTGCTGCCAAGGAATCCACTTGGGATGGCGGCGTGCTCGACACCATCGTTAATTCCATTATCGCAAGCTTGATTATGAGCATCACCTGCGGTATCGGTACACCCTGGGCTATCTGCTACATATTCAGATTTATCGTGGAGCACTCCATTGTGGATGGCAAGCGCATGAAGTTCACCGGCACAGGCGGCGGTCTGTTTGCTCAGTGGATCAAGTGGTTCATCCTTATGGTTATTACCTGCGGTATCTACAGCTTCTGGGTAACTCCCAGGCTCTACAAGTGGATCGTAAGCCACATCCACGAAGCATAATTGCTTTTTAGGAAAACATATTGTATAATAAGCGGTGCACAGATGCACCGCTTATTTTTTGAAAGGAGATATAGTATGGAAGAAAAAAAGCTATATAAGGCCCGCGCGCTCAGCCTTGCCAAAAAAGCCGCTCCCCTGCTTCTCTTGGGGCTTGCCTACTATATCTTCGTGCGCATCACAGGCCACGGCCTGCCTTGCATAATCCAGGCTATCACAAAGGCCTACTGCCCCGGTTGCGGCATAAGCCGAATGTGCGTGGCGCTGATCGGCGGCGATATAAAGGCCGCCGCAGGCTACAATCTAATGGTGCTGTGCCTGCTGCCCTTTGGAGCTATCTGGGCTCTTATTAAGGCCTATCAATATATTAAAACGGGCAAGACCACCTACGGCAAATTCGAGCTTGTGCTGTGGATAATTCTGCTTATAATAGTGGTTGCCTTTTGGGTGATGCGCAATCTGCCCCAATTTGCCTTTCTGGCACCTGCCCCTTATGGAGTATAGAATAAAAAAGCCGCCCGATGGGCGGCTTTTAATTTGCTTTTTTAGTTGAGGCCATCAAAGAAGGCATCGTGAACAGCGCGGAGAGCACTCTTGGATTTATCGGCATCGATAAGAACGGAGATCTTGATCTCGCTGGTGGAGATAAAGCGGATGTTGATATCGGCAGAATAAAGTGCCTCGAACATCTTAGCGGCAATACCGGGATGGCTTTCCATACCTGTGCCCACAATGGAGAGCTTAGAAAGCTCGGTGTTGTAGGAAATATCGCTGAAGTTCATAGTATCCTTCATGCCGTTGGCTGCTGTAATGGCAGCATCCAGCTGAGATTTGGAAACTGTGAAGGTGATGTCCTTTGTGCCGTCGCGGCCAACAGACTGAAGAATAATATCCACGTTTACCTTGGCTGCTGCCAGGGCATTAAAGAACTTAAATGCAATACCGGGAGAATCCTTAAGACCTATAATAGAAATGACTGCTATGTCGTCGTCCTTAGCTACACCGCTGATGATTGTTTTTTCCACGTTTGCTACCTCCTTAACAATGGTACCGGGTTTATTTTCGAGGCTGGAAAGAACCTCTATTTCAACATTATATTTCTTGGCCATTTCAACCGAGCGGTTGTTGAGCACCTGGGCGCCGAGAGTGGCCAGCTCCAGCATTTCGTCGTAGGTGATCTCGCTCAGCTTCTTTGCGTTGGGAGCGATTCTCGGATCGGTGGTGTAAACACCGTCTACATCGGTGTAGATCTGGCAAAGATCAGCCTTAAGGGCTGCTGCCAGAGCCACAGCGCTGGTATCGGAGCCGCCGCGACCGAGAGTTGTGATATCGTCATACTTATTAAGGCCCTGGAAGCCTGCCACAATCACTATGTTGTTCTTATCCAGCTCGGCATTGATCCTGGCGGGATTGATGCGCTTAATGCGGGCAAAACCATAGTTGGAATCGGTGACAAAGCCTGCCTGCCAGCCCAGCAGCGAAACAACGGGATAACCCATCTGCTCAATAGCCATTGCCAGCAACGCAACCGACATCTGCTCGCCGGCCGAGAGAAGCATATCGGCTTCACGCTTGGAGCAACCATCGGGGGCAATTTCTTTCATCTTATCGATGAGATCGTCGGTAGTATCGCCCTGAGCGGATACAACCGTGATCACCCTGTTGCCTTTCTTATAATCTTCGGTGATGATACGGGCTACGTTACGAACCCTTTCGGCATTGGCCACCGAGGAGCCGCCGAATTTTTTTACTATAAGGGACATTTTTCTTCCTCCAAATCCCAAAAATCAATCAAACACACGAACCGCCGAAACAACGCTTGCCGCGCTGAGCCTTTGGAACTGATCGAACAATGTTTTTTCCGAAGCAAAGGGTGTGATGAAGGATATTTCATCGCCGCCTTCGGAAATAGCTGTGGCTACATCGCCAAAAATACTACCGATCTCGCTTGTGGCCTTGCCGGGCTCAATAATGCGTGCACGAACCATCATGCGCACAGTATCCTCAGCGGAAGACACAACATAATCATCACTGCCGGGCTCCCAGAAGAGATACTTTCTGGCCGAGAGATGCTTCACACAATCGATAACATCGGCAACGGCGGCCGAAGCTGTGGGCAGTTTGCCTGCTCCGCGGCCATAGAACATTACGTCGCCAATAGCATCGCCGCGCACCATAACGGCATTGAACACGCCATCCACACCCGAAAGGATGTTGTCGCGGCTCACCAGGGCAGGATATACAGTGGCCGTGATCTTTCCATCGCTTCTCAGCTTGGTGCGGCCGATAAGCTTTATCACGTAGCCAAAATTACCCGCGGCATCGATATCCTTAAGGGATATCTTGCGGATACCTTCGGGCACCACCTGATCGGGGTACACGTGGCGGCCAAAGCCGAGAGAAGCAAGAATACATATCTTACGTGCGGCATCGAAGCCATCCACATCCGCAGTGGGATCCTTTTCGGCATAGCCCAGGCGCTGAGCCTCGGCCAGAGCATCCTCAAAGGTCTCTCCGTCTTTTATCATTTTATCCAGAATGAAGTTTGTTGTTCCGTTCAAAATGCCGGCAATCTCAAAAATATCGTTGGCTGCAAGGCACTGAGCAATAGGCCTGAGCACCGGAATACCGCCGCCCACGCTTGCCTCGAAAAGGAAGTTTACATTCTTATCGTTGGCAATCTGCAAAAGCTCATCGCCCTTGGCGGCCACAAGCTCTTTATTGGAAGTCACCACATTCTTGCCTGCAAGCAAGCATTTCTTCACGAAATCGTAGGCAGGATTTATGCCGCCCATAGTTTCCACCACAACGGCAACCTCGGGATCGTTGAGAATCACGTTGAAATCCTTGGTGAAGAGATCGGCATAGGAAAGCTCGGGGAACTCCCTGAGATCCAGAATGTGCTTCACGTTTATTTCGTTCTTGGCTCTGGCGGCAATGGCATCGCGGTGCTTAAAAAGAACATCCACAACACCCGAGCCCACCGTGCCGTGGCCCATAACTGCTATATTAACCATAGTGATATTATCCTTTCCTTATTCTCCCAGCACAATGCCCACAGAAGCCACGCCATCCAACGCGGAAAGCTCCGAAATGAGCCTATCTATATCGGCTACTCCCTCATCGGTGCGAACCGACACGGATATCTGGGCAGCTCCGTTCACGGGAATACCTTGATTGATGGTAATAATGTTCATACCGCTTTGATAAAGGCTGGATATAAAGGAAGAGAGCACTCCGGCCTTATCCTTAAGCACGGCGTTGATATTCACTATCCTACCCACCGAGCCTGCGCCGATATCGAACACACAATCTTTATATTTATAAAAAGCGCTGCGAGAAATACCTGCCAGCTTAGCCGCTTTGGCCGCCGTGGTAGCTTCGCCCGAAGCAAGAAGCTCCTTTGCCTTCATAACACCTTCAAAAACAGAGGGCAAAACGCTCATGTTAACCATAAGAAATCTGTTTTCCATAGTCCACCACTTATACACATTTGTTTTTGCGACAGAAACAATACTACCACATCCCTTCTCTTTTTGCAAGGGCAAAATCGCATTATTTTTCTAAATTATTAATTTTTTACCCTGTGGCCGCAAAGAACGACATTTTTTTGTTGCCAAACGCCCAAATGCAGAGTATCATAAACATATAAAAGGTGAATTTCTCCTTAATTTCAGCAGAAAGGCCGCGGAATATATGACCCAGGAAGCAAAAAAGAATTTTCTTATCAACTGCCTGTTCTTTGCAGTTTTGGGCGGATTGATATATTTTATGTTCAAGACGTTATTCGTCTATATCTTTCCCTTCTCTATAGGCCTTATTGTTTCTATGATAGTGCAGAAGCCTGCCGCCACGTTGCACCGCCGCTTAAAGCTGCCAAAGGGTATATGCATGCTTATGCTGGTCACAGTCATCTATATCACGCTTATGCTGATCCTATCCCTTTTGGGCTACGGCGTTTATAACTGGCTATATAAGCTGGCTCAAGCCATTCCCGAAATATTGCCAACCATCACCGAAGCAGGTGAGCTTATAAGCAGCAGGCTCTCCGATTTTGTGGAGACTATGCCCCCCGCTCTTAAAGAAGCTCTGCTGGCTCTGCCCACCACCGCCGTTGCCACGGCAGGCCAAAGCCTCACAGCCTGGGTCACGGGCCTTGCAGCAGGCATCGTTTCGGGCATACCGGGAGTTATTATCGGTATTATTATCACCATCATCGCCAGCGCCTACATCGCTAAAGACTACACCAAGGTAGTCACCTTTTTGGGTGATCAGCTTCCCCCAAGGGTGTGGGATCTGGTGCTTTCGGCCAAGAATATTCTTTTTAAGAACATTTTCCGTATGGTCCGCGGCTACGCGCTTCTTATGCTTATCACCTTTGTTGAGCTTTGCGGCCTGCTGCTTCTTTTGGGCTACGGCAAAAGCGCTGTTACCATTGCGGCTGTAGTTGCGGTTGTGGATATCCTGCCTATCCTCGGAGTTGGCACGGTGCTCATTCCCTGGGCTGTTATCGAATTTATATTCGGTGATTTTCTGGCAGGTTTCCTGCTTCTCTTTGGATATATAATTATCACCTTCCTGCGCAATGCGCTGGAGCCCAAGATAATCGGCCAACAGGTTGGAGTGCATCCGCTGCTTATGCTGTTTGTGCTCTTTGTGGGCTTAAGGTTGTTTGGCGTTCTGGGAATGTTCGGCCTGGTGCTTTTGGTTATCATCGCCGCCCAGCTTCAGAGGGAAGGCAAGATCCGCATCTGGATCACCCGAGAAGAATCCAGGCTTCGCCGCAATCTGCATAAAGAAGCCAAAAGCAAAAAATAAAAACGATAAGTAGCCGACGCTGAAAAAAGCGTCGGCTATTTTTATGCCCAAAAACACACCTGCCGCATAGGATATAAGGAAGCTATTGCAAAAGGAAAAGGAGAGAAAAAAGAAATGGACCGATATTTTTTCAACACAGGCACAATCACCAAGGCTTCCACAGGCAGAGATATCCTTCGCAAAGTCGGCATTAATGCCACAGCCAAATCAGCCAAAGGAATATCTCCCACCATGGGTTGCGGCTTTGGAATTGTTGTTGGCCGCAAGGACGCAGATCGCGCTCGGCGCACACTCAAACAGCACGGCATTGGCATTTTGGCAGAAACAGATTTTTAGCTGATCCGCAGAAAGGCAGAGTCTTATGATATATCTTGATAACGCCGCCACGGGCGGAAGAAAGCCCGAGCAGGTGGTTCGGGCCGTGGAGACCGCTCTGCGCCGACATTGCGCCAACCCGGGGCGAGGCGGACATTCCGCCTCGCTTCTGGCAGGGGATATCGTATATAATTGCCGCAAGAAGGCTGCGGCTTTTTTCGGCTGCGAGGATATCGGCAACGTCTGCTTCACATCGGGCTGCACCGCCGCCCTTAATATGGCGATCAAGGGGGTGGCCGCAACAGGGGATAGGATCGTGATATCCTCTATGGAACACAATGCCGTGGCGCGGCCTGCCCACGCTCTCGGCAACAGCGGCGTGAATGTGGCGCAGGCAAGGGTTGTTCCGGGGGATGAGGATGCTACGGTAATTAACTTCTCAGAGCAGATCACTCCACACACCAAAGCCGTGATCTGCACCCACGCTTCCAACGTTTCGGGCGAAGTTCTGCCCATAGCCCGCATAGGTGAGCTCTGCCGCCGCCAAGGCGCAATTTTTATTGTGGATGCCGCGCAAACCGCAGGCGTTTTGCCCATAAATATGCAGAAAATGGGCATAGATATTCTTTGCGCAGCGCCCCACAAGGGGCTACTGGCTCCAATGGGGGTGGGGCTGCTTATAAGCCGCGTTCCCCTGCCCCACACCATAATTCAGGGCGGCACGGGCAGCCTTTCGCTGGAGATGGAACAGCCCGATTCCCTGCCCGACAGAATAGAAAGCGGCACACTTCCCTTGCCTGCCATTGCAGGTCTTTCGGCAGC
>JAZRGE010000050.1:0-13035 GCA_045644025.1 Acutalibacteraceae bacterium
CAACACTTTGGTACAAATCCTTTGAATTACAGAAAAAATAATACTGATAAATTTTGAATATAACAAGGAGTGAATAAAATGAACGATTTCTATTCAACTGTTTATAATGCAGGTGTAATGCCCATATTATTTGTTGACGAAAAAGGTTGTGCAGAGCGTGTTATAAAGGCCATAGAACAAACCGAGATACCTGTTGTGGAAATTCTACAACGCGGTGAGTTGGCACTTGAGGCCTTAAAAGAAGCAATAAAAATAAAGAAAAACGCCTATGTAGGAGCAGGAACAGTTTGTACCCTTGAACACTGTAAGCAGATGGTAGAGCTTGGTGCAGATTTTATTGTTTCGCCCGGTTATAATCCGCAGATTGTTGAGTGGTGTGTAAAAAACAATGTGCCCGTGATACCCGGTGTATCAAATCCCAGCGAAATAATGCAGGCAGCTGCCGCAGGCGTAAAAATAGCAAAGATATTTCCCTTTTTCGAGCTTGGCGGAGAGCAGTATGTTTCCGCTATATCGGGTCCCTTTAAGGATATTAAATTTGTGATTACAGGAATGACCGACGACAGACAGCTTCCCTGCCTTTACAACAAAAAAATTGCCGCTGTTGGCGGCGTTTGGATGTTCCAGTCAGAAGAAGTACACGATATTATTAGCGAGGATGATATTGTATCGCGAATCAATCGCTCGGTAGAACTTGGAAAGCACTATAGAAATCGCTGGTAAAGAGCAACATAAAAAGGCTTGACCGAATGGTCAAGCCTTTTCTTATATCATTTGGCAAATCCAATAGATAATGCCGTAAATCACGCTGGCCACGGTGCCATAGACTATCACAGGCCCGGCGATGGTGAATATCTTCACTCCCGTGCCAAAAATAAGCCCCTCGGTGCGGAATTCCATGGCATTGGAAACAATAGCGTTGGCAAAGCCGGTGATAGGCACCAGAGTGCCTGCTCCCGCGTGCTTGGCTAAGTCATCATAGATCTGCAGGGCGGTGAACAATGCCGAAAGAAAAATAAGGCTTATGGGCACCAGCATCATCACCTGCTGTTCATCCAGCCCGATATAAAAATATATTTCCCTAAAAATCTGGCCAAGGGCACAGATCGCGCCACCCACTAAAAAGGCCACCAAAAAGTTTTGACCTTTTTTGGAGGGTGGCGATGCATTCTTCACCATTTGCTTATAATTTATCTTGCTAGTTTTCATTTTTATCAGCTCCTATATTTATCCTGCCTTGGCAAAATAAAAATATACCTTTTGGCAGAAAAAAGGGCATATTAAATTTTAGAAAAGGAGCGATGACGAATGAAAGTTTTAGAAGCCGAAAATTTAAGGAAAACCTATCGAATGGGCACCGCCACGGTGAACGCGCTGGACGGAGTTGATCTTAGTGTGGCCAAAGGTGAAATGGTGGCGGTGGTGGGACGCAGCGGCTCGGGCAAATCCACGCTGATGAACGTGCTGGGATGCATGGATAAAGAGGCGCAGGGCAGCTATAAGGTGATGGGCAGGCAGGTGCTGGGAATGAGAGATCGGGAGCTTAGCCGCATACGCCGCGACGTTTTCGGCTTCGTGTTCCAGAATTTTAATCTTATCCCTTCCCTTTCGGCGCTGGAAAATGTGGAATTGGCGCTTCACTACCGTGGTGTGGCTGCGTCTCGCCGCCGCGAAATGGCACAAACCGCCCTGGAAAAGGTGGGGCTTGCCGAAAGAATGAGCCACAAGCCTCCACAGCTTTCGGGCGGCCAGCAGCAAAGGGTGGCCATAGCCCGTGCCATTGCCGCAGATCCGATGCTTATTCTGGCCGATGAGCCCACAGGCAATCTGGACACCGCCTCGGCTGCAAATATTCTGGAATTATTGCAAAAATTAAACAAGGATGGCAAAACCATCCTTGTTGTGACTCACGATATGAATTTGGCGGGGCAGATGCCAAGGAGCATAACCTTGGCCGACGGCCGAATTATTTAAGGCCCAGATAGGGAGCGGGATTCACGCGCTGACCGTTGAGAATATATTCAAAATGAAGATGGGGGCCGGAAGAGCGGCCTGTGGAGCCCACAGCGGCGATCACGTCGCCTGCTTTAACAACGTCTCCCACTTTGGCGGAAATAGAAGAGCAATGGGCATAGCGGGTCTGCACGCCGTTGCCATGATCGATAACAAGATTGTGGCCGTAGGTGGAGTGATTATATTCCACAGAGACCACCGTGCCGCCCTTGGCTGCCAGAATGGCTGTGCCTTTATCGCAGGCAATATCTATTGCTTTATGATTGCGGCCATCGCCCCAATAGGCGGTGATAAGATAAAAAGCGCTGCCATCGATAGGCCAGGTGAGCTTGTTGGCAGAATTGATAACGGGCTTCTTTGTGCCCACCACCACGATCTCATCCACAGGGGCAGAAACAACGGTGCTTTCCAGCTGCTGGCGGGAAACCTCCACGCCATCGATATAGCAGACCTTGGAGGTGACCTCCTGCACGCCGTTCTTACCTTCCACCTGCACAAACTTTGTGCCAACGCAATAGCTGGAAGAGGAGGTGGAAATAGTCTCGTAGGCAATATCGGAGGAATAGATTTCTATTTTATTTTCCATAATGGAAAGATTCTGAGCGGCAAGGCGCAGAGAATCGGCGCACATCACTTCGCTTGTGGGGAAAAGGCCGCTTTTGAACTCTAAGGTGTAGGCAATGTTTATATCGCCGCAGCCGGGGTGGGCGGCGCGATAATCGCTGAGCCTCAGATCCACGGCGGCTCTGGCGGATGCTTCATCGGCGCACACGGCAATAAGGCGGCCGCCTGCATAGATGCCGCAGGCTTCCTTAAGAGATGTGGTGGAGGCAACCATAGAATCATAGAGCTGATCCACATCCAGAATATTGCCCTTATCGGCAAGGGAGACGGTGGCCGAATAGGCGGGAATGAAATCCGAATTGCCATAGGTGGCAAGTATGTTCTCTTCTATCATGGCCACAGCCTTATCGCAGGTGGCGCTATCCAGCACGTAGCCAACCACGTTTCCACCGTAGCTCACCTTATAGGCAAGGGTGGTGCTGCCCACGGTGCAGGCGGTTGTCATAAACACGGCGGCGCAGAGCACGGGCACGGTGTTGGAAGCAAGGGTGGCAAGATGGCTGCGGCACTCCTTGAGTGCGGCCAAAAGACCAAGGCCCGATTCCTTCATGGCGTGCCTCACGGCTGCCACGGGGGCAACGTAGGCGCCTTTAAGGAAACAGGCAAATCTGCATATTAAGTTTTTGCACCAATTGGCCATAAACTTAACTCAACTTTCAATCGTTTCTATTACAAATTGTAACCAAACCAAAACCCATTATAACAGAAAGTTACAAAATTGCAACCATTTTTTGAAAAAACATAGAAAAAGGTCGGTTCCCATAGGTGAGAACCGACCAAAAACGGTGTTGTGATGCGAGAAAATCACTTTGCGGCCAGGGGATATTTTTTAAGGTAATCGTTGTAGATTTCCTTGTATTCGGGGTCGTCCTGGCGGAAATGGCGGAGATTTTCGTGGATATTCATATTGTGAAGAGCGTTATCCATCACGTAGCCTGCAATATTGGAGCAGTGATCCGAAACGCGTTCCAGATTGTTGAGCAGATCCGACCACACGAAGCCTACTTCTATAGTGCACTCGCCCTGTTGCAGGCGGCGGATGTGGCTGTTGCGCAGAGCATCCTTAAGTTTATCTACAATTCCTTCCAGCGGCTCTACCTTATTGGCAAGGTGCAGATCGTTGGAAACGAAGGCGGCGTAGGAAAGATCCAGAATTTCTTCCACAGCGGCCATAATATCGGCAAGCTCTTCTCTGGCTTTTTCCGAAAGAGCCTTTTCTTTGCCGATAAGCTCTTCGGCGGAATGAAGAACGGCCACACCGTGATCGGAGATGCGCTCGAAATCGCCGATCACCTTGAGAAGCTGAGCGGCTTCACGGCTTTCGGCATCGCTGAGATTGTGAGTGCTTAATTTCACAAGGTATGTTCCCAGAATATCTTCGGCACGGTCGGTCTTTTCCTCGGCTTCTCTCACTTGCTCGGCAAGCTCGTCTGAGTAGCCAAACACCGATTTCATACCGCCTTTCATAGCGATCACGGCGTCGTCGGCCATTTGCACGGCGGCATTAAAGCTCTGCTGAAGCGCGATGGGCGGAGTGGTAAAGAGCATTTCGTCCAGCTGATTTATCTTTTCTTCAACCTTGCTTTCGGGCACAAGGATCATGGCCAGCTTTTCCAGCAGGCCTGCCATGGGCAGCAGCAGGGCTGTGCAGAGAATATTGAAGGCAGAGTGGGCTATGGCTATATTTACTTCGTTGGCTCCTGCGTTCAGCAGATTGGCGGTGGATTCAAAATTGGGGATGATCAGGTATTTTGCCACGCTGAAAACGCTGAGCAGGATAACTGTGCCTATCACGTTGAAGGAAAGATGCACAAGGGCGGTGCGCTTACCGTTCTTATTAGCACCGAACGAGGAAAGAATGGCGGTGATGCAGGTACCGATGTTCTGACCCATTATAATAGGTATGGCAGCGCCCATAGAAACTCTGCCTGTGGCAGAAAGAGCCTGAAGAATACCAACCGAAGCCGAGCTGGATTGGATTATGGCGGTGAGCACAGCGCCTACCAGCACACCCAGAATGGGGTTGGTGAACAGGATGAAGAGTTCCTGGAAGGCAGGCACATTGGCCAGGCCTTTCACAGCACCCGACATAGCATCCATACCAAACATAAGGGTGGCAAAGCCCAGCAAAACTGTGCCGATATCCTTCTTTTTGTTGGTTTTGGCAAACATAAGAAGAATAACGCCTATAAGAGCAAGAATGGGGGTGAAGGAGGTGGGCTTGAGCAGCTTTATGTACCAGGCCGAGCCGTCGATTCCGCTAAGGGAGAGTATCCAGGCTGTCACGGTGGTGCCGATATTGGCGCCCATTATCACGTTTATGGCCTGCTTGAGTGTCATAAGCCCGGAGTTCACAAAGCCTACCACCATAACAGTGGTGGCAGAAGAGCTTTGAATCACGGCGGTTACACCCAATCCCGTGAGCAAGCCTGCCGAGCGCTTGGTTGTCATCTTGCCAAGCAGGGTGCGCAGGCTGCTGCCTGCTGCTTTTTCCAAGGCCTTGCCCATAACGTCCATTCCAAAAAGGAAGAGGCACAGGCCGCCGATCATTGTGAGTAAATCAAAGAGATCCATTGTTTGTTTCCTTTCTTAATTAAGGTTTTTTATATAAAAAAACGAGATATTTACCGCACCCTTCGATGCGGAAATACCTCGTCAGAATAGTATAATTTCGGTTTTGGCGGGGGCGTGGCCCCTTATTAAGTTGATCATATAAAGGAACCTCCATCGCCCTTGTTTGTCTTATCTTCTTCATTACGAGCAAATTATAACCTATAGAAACATAAAAAGTCAATATCGCAAAATTTACGGGCTTTTTTTCCTCTGCTGAAAACTTTTTATAAAATTTGAACAAATGTGTTGACATAGCAGAAGTTTGTGCTAATATGAAGGTGAAATTGAATACTGAGGGGATGAGCCGATGAAAAAGGCAGAGAAACAACACACCTTCAACGAAGAAGAGATACTTGCTTCGGAGATTCAATATATAGATATTTTCACGAATAACGCCGGTAAAATACGGCCGATGCTCCTTTTGTTTAAGTTTTATAAGGGGCACTACGGGCAGTTGTTTTTATCGGCTGTTTTTATGCTTCTTAAGATGATCCCAACTTGGCTGCTCCCCCTTATCACCGCCCGAGTGATAAATATCGTGGCCTATCCCAAAGAGGGCGGCATCAGAGAGCTTATAATCTGCTTTATTATTGCGGCGGTGGCCATTGCCGAGAACGTGATCACCAATATTCCTGCCGTGCGGCTCTTTTCCAAGGCCTCGCGCAGCGTGGAGGCAGGGCTTCGCGGCGCTATGATACGCAAGCTTCAGCAGCTTTCCATCGGTTTTCACACCAATATTGAATCGGGCAAGATCCAATCCAAGATAATGCGCGACGTGGAAGCCATCACGGATCTCACCCACCAGATAATGAACACCATTCTTCACGCTGCGGTGAACGGCATTATAGCCCTCAGCGTGATTTTATCCAGCAATATCACCGTTTTTGTGATGTTTGCCATCTGTCTGCCCATATCGGTGGCCACTCAAAGGAAATTCTGGGGCAAAATTCGCGGTCAGCACCACATTTTCCGCAAGGAAGTGGAGCACACCGCCGCCGCAGTTTACGATATGGAAGAGCTTATCCCCATAACACGCGCTCACGCCCTGGAAAATAAGGAAGTGCGCAAGCTCACCTCGGATATCACCCAGATCGCCGAAAAGGGCAACCGATTGGATGCGCTTCACGGCTGGTTCAGCTCTATCAACTGGGCCACGATGAATATTTTTCAGGTGTTCTGCCTTTTCTTCACGGGCTATCTTGCTATGAAGGGCGAGCTCTTAATAGGCGAAGTTTCCCTTTTCCAAACATATTTCGGCCAGCTCACCGGTAATCTTCTTGCCATAATCGGTCTGCTCCCCAGCATCTCCCGCGGCACGGAATCCATCCGCTCCATCGGCGAGATTCTAACATCCTGCGAAATAGAAGATAACACAGGCAAGGATAAGGTGAAGACTCTCGGCGGCCAATATGAATTTAAGGACGTTTGCTTCAACTACGATCCCAAATCCAAGGTGCTTAAGAACCTAAACCTTTCTGTTAATAAGGGTGAGACCATAGCGTTGGTGGGAGAGAGCGGCTCGGGCAAGACTACCATTATTAATATGATAATCGGATTCTGGCGCCCCGATTCGGGCCAAATACTTATCGATGGCAAGGATATGGCCGAGATGGATCTTCATTCCTATCGCCGCCATATTTCGGTGGTGCCGCAGAACACCATTCTTTTTTCGGGCACCATTGCCGAGAATATCACCTACGGCCGCCCCGATATAAGCCGAGAGCGGCTGGATGCGGCAATAAAAGCCGCCAAGCTTGATAGCGTGATAGCATCCCTGCCCGATGGGTTGGATACCAACGTGGGCGAGCACGGAGCCAAGCTTTCGGGCGGCCAGCGCCAGCGCATAGCCATAGCTCGTGCCATTATCCGCGATCCAAAGGTGATCATTTTCGACGAAGCCACCTCGGCTCTCGACACCGCCACCGAGCGTGAGATCCAGGCCGCCATAGATAACCTTACAAAGAACCGCACCACCTTTATTGTGGCACACAGGCTTTCCACCATTAAGGGGGCCGATAAGGTGGCTGTGATAAGCGGCGGCCAGTGCGTGGAGTTTGGCGGCTATGATGAACTGGTGGCCAAAAAGGGCGAATTCTGGAAGCTGCTCCAAGCCCAGATATGAAACAGCATAAAAAAGACCTGCCAAGCGGCAGGCCTTTTAAATTTGCTCTTGCGGTAGAAATAGTTGCGAAAAAGCATAAAATAATGTATAATATATTCAGAAACCTGAAAACGAAAGGAGAAAGAAAATGAAAAAGATATTGGCTTTAATTATGGCGGTGGCTATGCTTTTATCTATTGCTGCTTGCGAAAATGGCGGCGAAGGCGGCAACACCACCTCAACTGAAGAGCAAACCACAACAACCTCTTTGCCTGCGGAAGAACCCAGCAGCTCCGAAATTTCGTCTGATATATCTTCTGAGAGCTCATCCGAGCCCGAAAGTTCTTTCTCCGAGGCGGCCACATCTTCTAAACCTAAAAAAGACGACGAAGACGAGCATTCTCATAATATTCCGAGATATACCCAAGAGTCTTTTGGGTATCATGAACTTATAGGCTGGAAGGATTGTAAAGTATCCTCGCACTATATCCAGCATACAGGCAGAAGAAAATGTGTGGACGAAGACGATAATTATCGCTGTGATGAATGTGGGCAGCATCTTCTATTGTTTTCGTTACAGTTTGATTCTAACGGTACGACCGGTGTTGTTCAGTTCAGATATGGTATAGAGGGATTACCGGAGCCGACCTACTTTGTTTTTTATATTAACGATGAGCTGGTCTATCGTGGCACCGAGAATAGGCATAATTTTGCAGAATATTTAACAGAGCCTGGCGAATATGTTTTGTATGCAGGAGTATGCGATGAAGACGGCAATCCTCTTGCGATAACAATGGCAACCTGCACGGTTTACGCCAAAGAAACCGAGCAATAAATAAAGAAAAAGACGCGAGAAAAACTCGCGTCTTTTATTTTGCACTTAATATTCCACGGCCACAGTTTCGGCAAGGGCGAAATGGGCGGGGTGGGAATCATCATCGGAATGCCGGCCGATCCAAAGGGTGAAATCACCTGCTTCGGCCACATATTCCAGAGCGGGATTGTGGAAAGCCAGATCCTTGGGCGAAAGTGTGAAGCATACTTCCCTTTCTTCCCCGGCCTTAAGGCTGAATTTTTGGAAGCCCTTAAGCTGCTTGATGGGGCGCACGGTGGAGCCCACCATATCGCGGATATAGAGCTGAGCCACGGTGGAGCCTTCCCTATCGGAAATGTTCTTCACAACACACTTGGCGGTGATGCTGCCGTCGGCAGCCATAGTGGCACAAGAGAGCGTGGGCGCCGAATATTCGAATTTGGCATAGGAAAGGCCGTAGCCGAAGGGATATTCGGGCAGGGGCGCAATATCGCGGTAGCCCATGTGATAGCCGTTGTCGGGGGTGTAGGGTCGGCCGCAGTTGGGTCGATTGTAGTAAAGCGGAGCCTGGCGCACGTCTTTTAATATGGATGTGGAGAATCGGCCCGAAGCATCTTTTTTGCCGCTGAGCACATCGGCCACGGCATCACCTGCGGCATTGCCTAGCTGCCAGATATAAGCAATAGCATCCATTTTCTCGCGGAAACCGTCCACAAGCATGGGCCTACCCGAAGAAATAAGCAGCACGATGGGTTTGCCTGTTTCGATAATCTTATTAAGCAGCTTCCATTGCACCGATGTGAAGGAATTATTCACCCTGGATTGGCATTCGCCTGCCATGCCTGCCTCTTCACCAAGGCAAAGCAGAGCAATATCGCATCTCTTTGCCAGCTCCACGGCGGCATCAATATCGGCATCGTTGCCTTCGTAGACACCGCAGGCACGCTCGTGCTCCACGTTGTAGCCGGCCTTTTTAAGTCCCTCATAGATGCTGGTGGTGTAGCTTTCATCGGGCCAGCATGTCCAGGAGCCGAGAACCTCTTTTTTATCGTCGGCCAAGGGGCCGATCACAGCAATTTTTTTGGAAATATCCAGAGGCAGAATGCCGTTGTTTTCGGCCAGCACTATGCATTCGGAAGCAATTTCTCTCGCTTTTTCCATGTGCTCATCGCAGAAGAAGGTGGCTTCGGCCTCTTCCTTATTTGCAAAGGGATTCTCAAAGAGACCCAGCAGATATTTATAGATAAGGATGGGCAGAAGCATATCGTCGATATCCTGCTCGCTTATCTTGCCTTCATTCAGAAGCTCGGGGAGATAGTTGTTGTAGTCGTCGCCGTTCATGAGCATATTCACGCCGCTTGTGAAGCCGCGCTCCATAGCTTCCTTTGTGTTGGCGGCCACGCCGTGAGGCACCTGCTCGTGCACCGAGCCCCAATCGCTCACCACAAAGCCTTCGAAGCCCAGCTTATCGCGGAGAATATCCTTGAGCAACCATTTGTTGCCCGTGCAGGGCACACCGTTCAGGCTGTTGAAGGCCGACATAACCGTGGCGGCACCTGCATCTATGCCTGCCTTGAAGGAAGGAAGATAAACGTCAAAAAGGGTGGGGATAGACATTTCAACTTCGTTGTAGTCTCTTCCGCCCACGCAGTTGCCATAGCCTGCGAAATGCTTCATACAAGCCAGAACCTTATATTTTTCGCCGATCTCATCGCCCTGGTAGCCCTTAACCACTGCTTCACCCATACGGCTGCAAAGATAGGGATCCTCGCCATAGCCCTCCATAATGCGGCCCCAGCGCGGATCACGTGCAATATCCACCATGGGAGAGAAAGTCCACCTAATGCCTGCAAGCCAGGCTTCCTTGGCGGCGATAGCGGCGCCTTCTTTGGCGGCTTCCGGGTTCCAGGAGCAGCTTGTGGCAAGGGGTGCGGGCAGCGTGGTGCGGAAACCGTGGATCACATCATCGGCAAACAGGAGCGGGATATAGGTGGGAAACTTTTCCTTGCACTCCTGCTGCAGGAAATTGATAGTGTCGGGATTTTTGATGGAAAGATAAGAGCCGATCTTGCCTTCGGGGAAGTTTTCAGCGTGGTAGTTCAGCTCGTTGTTGTAAATAGAAGTGCCAAATTGGGAAAGCTGACCGATCTTTTCGGCCAGGCTCAATCCTGCCATAAGCTCCAGCGCCTTGGCCTTGGCATCGTTGTATCTTTTTTCAGAAACGTTTTTCATAAAATACCTCTTATTTCTTTTTAGAAAATTTACCGCTCTTCCATAGAAAGAAAATAGCGGTAGCCATAACCCAAACCATAAATCGTTCCTTGAATATAGAGCCCACTATCATAATAACGATATACCATATCCACCCAATTTCAATGTCCCAAGGAGCAGGACGATTTTGGTTGTTATGCTGGGTAAGAGTCTCTTCTGGGGGCGCCCAGTAAACAGGCTCGATTATTTCAAGAATTTCTTTATCGAAATTAACCAGATTTCTTGTTGTGCAAAATTCATATATGATACCATCGTCAGCTTTTATGAACATGGTTGTGTTTATAAATTTTTCTATTACTCCTTCTCTAACTCCAACATAAAAGCCGTTGGCGCGAGCCTTGAATCTTAAGCGAGTTCCAACATCATAGTAAATGCCCTTATATGGTAAATAGGTTCTAACTGTAATTTCGTTACTGTCGTCCATATTAGCCTCCCTTTATCTGCTAAGAAAAAATGTTAATATGTATTCATTTCGCGGAATCCGCGCGCACGAGAAGAACCACAGTCTCCACGTGGACGGTGTGGGGGAACATATCCACAGGCTGGATTTTCTTGACTTTATAGCCTTTTCTGGTAAGGAAGGACAGATCCCGTGCCTGAGTTTCGGGGTTGCAGGATATGTACACCACTTTTTTTGGCGCAAGCGCCACAACCGAGTGCAGGAAATCCAGGCTGGCTCCTGCTCGCGGCGGATCCATTATCACAACATCGTACTTCGCACCATTGTTTGCCGCCTCGATCATAAACTTGCCGGCATCGGCGCAATAAAATTCGATGTTTTCAATGTTGTTGAGATTCGCGTTGGTGAAAGCATCCTTCACAGCATCGGAATTAAGCTCCACCCCCACAACCTTTTTGGCGTGCTTTGAGGCAATAATGCCGATTGTGCCCGTGCCGCAATAAGCATCAAGCAGGGTTTCGCTGCCGCTGAGCTCGGCATACTCAATAGCTTTGCTATAGAGCACTTCGGTTTGGGTGGGGTTGATCTGATAGAAGGCTTTGGGCGAAATCCTGAATCGGAAACCGCAAAGATCTTCTTCGATATATCCGCTGCCGAAAAGCACGCGGCTGCGCTCCCCTAAAACAAGACTGGTGCGCTTGTTGTTGGTGTTTTGCACTATTGTTGTTATTTCGGGGTGGCGGCTAAGCAGCGCATTCACAAATTGGGATTCCTTTGGGAAATCGGGCACAGCAGTGACCAACACCACCATAATCTCACCGCTGGAAAAGCCCCTTTTTATCAGCACGTGGCGCAAAAAGCCCTTCATTGTCACGTCGTTGAAGGCTCTTAGCTTAAAGCTTTTTAGCAGTTTCCTTATGGTGACGATAATTTCATCAGCTTTTGTATCCTCTATCATGCAACTATCCACAGGAACAATATTGTGCGTTGACGATTGATAAACGCCCGATATTATCTCGCCGCGCTTTTCGCCAAAGGCGGCCTGCACCTTGTTGCGATAATGATATGGATTTTGCATACCGATTATTTCGTAAACGTGATGATATCGGCCCAGCAGATTTATTACCTTTACTTGCTTAAAGCTGAGCTGCCGTTCGTAGGGCATATTCTGAAGCTGACATCCGCCGCATTTTTTATAATGAGGGCATCTGTCTTGCTTGGCCACATCTTTTGGTTGGTTTTTGTGGTGTTTTTTTGCATTGGGCTGCATATTATTCTCCTTTAGCAAAAAGCGCAACCGTTTCGCAGTGAGCGGTGCGCGGGAAAAGATCAAATGGAGTGGCGCTTTGCATCTCGTAGCCCTGCCCTTTAAGATATTTGGCATCTCGCGCTAAGGTGGCAGGATTGCAGGAAACGTAAACAATGCTTTCGGGGCAGAATTTATGGGCCACAATATCCAGCAATGCTTCGTCGCACCCCTTGCGCGGCGGATCTAAAATCACCGCATCTGCCGTGATGCCTTCCTTTTCCAGCTGCTTGGCGGCGTTTGAGGCATCGGCGCAGATGAAGCGGGCGTTTTCGATGCCGTTGGCCTTGGCGTTGGCCCAAGCATCTTCCACGGCGGCAGGAACTATCTCCACGCCGATAAGGTTTTTGCATCGATGTGCCACGGTGAGCCCTATAGCACCGCCGCCGCAATAAAGGTCTATAAGATTATTGCAGCTTTCGGGCAGCAGCTCGGCCACCTTTTTATAGAGCAGCTCGGCCATATCGCGGTTTGTTTGGCTAAAGGCCAAAGGTGAAATGCGCAGATCCACGCCGCAGACGGTGTCTACAATATAATCGGCGCCCCAAATCTTAATGCATTTATCGCCTAGGATCACGTTGGTGTCTTTTTTGTTTATATTAAACATCAAGGAAACAAAGCTATCGCCCAGCTCGGTTTTAAGCATATCGGCAAGCTCGGCAGCGCAGGGCGGCACAGAGCCGTTTATCACCGGCATCACCATAAGCTGATCCTTTTTTGCGGCATAGCGCAGGAATATGTGGCGAAGCAGCCCCTTGCGGGTGGTTTCATCGTAGGCAGAAAGGTGATTCTTGTTGGCCCAATCGGCCACTATATCCAAAGCCTTGCCGAAGATAGGCTCCTGCAGCAGGCAGCCCTCCACCGAGATAACTCTATGGCTGCGCTTGGCATAG